>CALGLY010000475.1 GCA_937959095.1 uncultured Saprospiraceae bacterium | reverse complement strand
GTGCTTGTTGTTATCATCGTCTTTCGAATCCTTTATCAACAAAACAGAGCGATTGAATAAGGAACGATTTATAACCAAATATTCTTCTTCTAACTTACCAAAGACCCGCATCAGCTTTACGATAGTGTGATTATATCCCGTATCCTTGATATGTCTATATCGCAGTACATCAATGTTTTTAACGGCAGCTAAGGTGTATTTAGAGAGATAACCTAACTCTTTAAAAATATCGGTTAAGTTATCTTCTGCTTCTATACAACGCGTTTCTATTTCGTAAGTATTTATACTGTCTTCTTCTAGGTCTTTTCGCAGAATATTCATAGACAGGATTGCACCTTTAAAGGCTTCATTTACCTCAAAAGTAGCCCGTATATTTTTTAATTCTTCTACTAGATATTCTACTTTGTTTCGTTGTAGGTTTTTATCTAATGCTATGATAAGCTTTGAAAAATCATACGTACTTTTTTCGTTATCATCTAAATGAATATACTGTTGGATGTCTTGCAATAATACTTGAGGCAAGTTCATTCCGTCTTGTTCTAAAACGGCTTGCCATACTTCTGATAGTAATACATAAGTGATAAATTCCAAGGTTGTGCTAAAGCTCATTGCTATTTGTCTCAAACGCTTATACCCGACTTTATCATAGCCATCTTGTTCCGAGTCTACAGGGGCTATCAATTTTCGGAGATGTTCTCCAACTGGTCGCGGCAAGGCATTTAAAATCTGAACTTGTTTATCCCCATCTGTTATATCCCATTCCTTCTCTTCAGCCATTTGTTGCATTTGTTGTATTCTACAACTATAGGGAAGCAAGCTTTTCCATAAAGATTCTGTAAGAGATTGATTTACCTGATAATTTTCTGGTGTTTTTATAATTTTATGAATAGGCAATTTTTCGTTTAAAGCATCTTTGTTATCTTCTTTATAATAGATGCCCCATAATGGCTCGTTCTTGTCGCCTTTTTTTGTTACCAATCCGCGTTGGTACGTTACTTTCTTTGAAGCAAGCACCGCAGCAATGGCTAAATCAAATGATTCATCAATACTCGCTTGTTCATTTAAAGCAAGAAAAAATTGTTCTGAAAATTCGCAAGCGGTTTCATCTCCAACAGGCGCACTTGTAGCTATCACTACTGGTACTCCTACTTCCAATAGACGTTCTACTTGCCACTTGGTAGAGCAGCCATTTAGAATCACCAATTTTAGCTGCGGACATTGTCCTAAGAGTTCGGCAATCCCTTCTGCACGGGCTTCTCCATCTTCTAATAAGAGTTGGTCGTGCCCCGCGTGTCCACTGAACAAAAAGGTATGGATATGATTTCGATAGACCGTGAGGTAGTGTGCGATTTTATCACTCGTGACATGACTCTCTCGATGCAATAAGTAATGTTGCTGGAGCTGTCGTCGAGATAATGTTTCATAGATGCTGTCTGCTTCCTTTTGTAAAGAAGGAAGCATTGCATCCTTTTGGTTTGCAAAACTTAGAAAGAGTAGTTTCATTTACAGATTTGGCTTTCTCGTAAAATTAATCCTTTGTGACTACTGCAAAGGTATGTTTTTTTTGTAAATTTAACAAGATGTTTTCGAGTGGTAGCCTCCTTGTTTTATGTGATTATTTGCTTGTTTGGTGTTTTTACGGTATTTTTGGAGGGCTTAATGCCTTGTCCATCAGTTTCCCAGGTTGTTTTTATAATCCATTTTTGAATAGAAAAACAAAGTATGCCTTATAAGATTTTACTGATTGGTAAAGATAATACCTTACCTGCTGTTAAAAAAGAAATAAACAATATATACAACATATGTAAGCATCGGCAAAACATTGAAGTTGAGAAGGTCAGCAAAAATGAAGATTTGGTGGATGAAAAATTAGCTAATAATATAGACTATAAAATTCTTCACTACGCAGGGCATGTCAAAAAAAAGACTGATAAAAACAATCAAGAAAAACGAGTTGTGACAGTTGGTGAAGAAGATGGAAACTTGAAAGGGTTGGCTATATTATGTAGCTTCCAAGAAGATATGCGTTTAGTTTTTATGAATGCCTGTTCTACAGACGATGCTATAGATGATTTTTTTAAAAATGGTGTGAAAGCTGTGATAGCAACTAACAGGGCAGTTGACGATAAAGATGCTTCTCGATTTGCTAAGCGATTTTACAATCAATTAGTTCAAGGTAAAAATATAGAAGCAGCATATAAATTTGCGGCTGGTGGTAATATATATGATAGTGATGTTGTCATTCATAAAGAACCTATTGAAATTCGAGGACTTAAACTAAAACCTAAAGATAAAGGTGTAGCATGGGGACTATTTTTTGCTAAAGAGCATCAGGATGTCTTGGACTGGAGACCGTTTGAAAGACCGCCTGTCAAACCAAAACAATGGAAATATTTGCTTGCTGCTTTAGTGGCGTTGGCTCTAGTAGGTATGATATATTTTGTTGTTCTTGATAGAATAGAGCAGCAAAAGTGGAAACAAACAACCGACAAAAATACAATAGAAGCTTATGAGTTTTTTTTCAATCAATATCCTGATAGTGAATATAGAGTAGAAGGTATAGTAGCTATTCAAGAACTTACTTGGCTTGAAACAAAGAAAGCTAATAGTGTAGCAGCATATACTGATTTTTTGAAAAAATACCCAGATAGCAAATATAAAATAGAAGCGGAAGCTAATATTGAGGAATTAGCATGGGAAAAGGCGAGAGAAGTGAACACAGTAGATGCTTATAGAAATTTTTTAGAGAAATATCCTAATAGTCGATATAAGAGAGAGGCAGAAGAGGCGATTAAGGAATTACAACCTCCAAGAATAATTACAGAGAACCCTAAGTCACCAATAATTAAGACAACAGAAAAGGAAAGTGAAATAAAGCCTCCTAAAAAGTATACTATTTATGGAAGTATAGTAGAGAAAACAGGAGGAGAAGAATTGGAAAGCGTGCTAGTATTAATTAATGGAAAAGAAGTGGCGCAAACAGATGAAATAGGACGTTTTAGTGCTATTATCGATAGTGTTGGCATAGCAAATATAGAGTTTGTTAAAAAAGGATACGAAACTCGATACATACAAAAAATATTACCTAGAGGTACAGGAAATGATTTAGGGATATTAAACGAAAAACTTACAAAAAAAAACGATGAAGAATAGTTATTTACTGTGTGGTATATTTTTATTGTTACCTGTATTTGGGTACGCTCAGCAAATTCGTATCACTGTAGTGAATGAATGTACTAAACAACCCATTACGCATGCTGAAATAGTATTTGATTATAGTGGAGCATCCCTTAAAAGAGAGATGACAGATGATGGAGAATACATAATTGATTTAACAGCAAACTTTGCTCAAGTCAATCATGGATCTAGTTTTCGTTATAAGATTATAGCTGCTAATTATAAAGCTTTTAAAGGGAGTATTAATATTCCTAACAATAATGGCGAGAGTACTGCATCAGAACAGCTTACACCAAAACCAATAATAATTGAGGGTAAAGTTATTGCTACTGATACCGACAATAAAGGCTTGAGTGCTGTGGATGTTTCACTACGGCACACAACCTATTCTGAAAAGACTAACAATAAAGGTTTTTTTTCTTATGAAATAAAACCTTGTGATATTAGAAGTAAAATTATCCTTCTTTTTGAGAAAGAAAACTATAAAGATACCAACTATGAATTAACAATAGATCTAGCTAAAAAAGACTATTCAGAGCCTATAGATATTGGAGATGTATTAATGTACCCCCATACTGATAGAGGAGGAGGTGACATTATTAAAATAAAAACATATTTGAATTCTAAAAAAAATAAAAAAAGAAGTAGTGAAGAATTGCAAACAATCATCATAGTACCCGAAAAAGGAAATAGATTACTAAGACCTGAAAACGGACAAAAAAATCAACTTAATGGTAATAATTTTGAATTTACTCCTAAAAATTTAAAAAGCGAACTTGTGGAAATAATGCTTTACAAAGATTTTAATTCCACTAAGCGTAAAGATTGTATTCCAAAGGTATTCCCAATTAAAACGAATAATGGGAAGCGTATAGAATTGAAAAAGAACCGACTTATTAATCAACCAAAGTTTATCTTTGGTGGCGCACTAGTATTATTTGCAGGCTTTAGTGGTATTCAATTTCAACGCTTAGAAAATAAATATAGCGAGCATCCTATAAAAATTGAATGTCGAGAGCAGGCGGAAATATGGGGGAATTTGGGTATTGGATTTGGGATAGTCTCTGCCTGTGCAATTGGAGTAAACTTCTTTATACCTAGTGTCAAGTATAGTCATCTTAGACATAAAATCCGAAAATGAAAACATCTATCATACGACCATTAGTAGTTATATGTCTATTATTTTTATTGTCAAAATGTAAAGTGGACAAGTTAGATATACCATGTGTTAATGTTCATACAACGACTTGGGAAAATGATAATTTAATTATCACAATAGGCAATTTTTCTAGTTTTGATTGTAGCAATATAGAGAAGAATAGAGTATTTATCAATGGAAAACCAGTAGAAGAAAAAGATATTCTCTCTTGTAAAAATGATACGATTATAATAGAACACTCCAAGGATATTGATAGAGCTAAGGGCAATATATATATCCAATTTTTCTTACCTGAAGAAGAACGATTATTATGTGTAGATGCTATTACTAATACCATAGATATATGCTATACAAAAACATTAGGCAATCTAAGCGTGACTAATCCTATGAATAATGATAATCCTGTTCATGCTAAAATAGGAAAAGAAATAGTGATAACAGGTGATTTTTCTGAAAGTCAGGATACTAACGATTATCAGGTGTATTTTTTTGAAGATCAAAGAGCTGCAATTGTTGATTTTGATAGCTCTGAGGAGCTTAGGATAAAAGTCCCTCAAAAACCAAGAGAAAAATCAGCTATAACTTCTATTGAGGTAAAAATACTTGGATGCGTTAGTGGTTTCACAGATAATTATTTTGTCTATGACTATACAGTTGTTGAAGATATTGTTATTGCAGGGAAAATAAGGGAGCGTGGTTGTAATCCGAATTGTATTAATTTAGTTTTAGGTGTAGATGCTCGTTTTTCTCGTCCCGCAGGTCTAACAATTACTGAAAGACAAAATGAAGAAGTGATTTATGTAGCAGATCACCAAGCCCATGTTATTCATAAAATAACACCTAATGGAAATCAATACGATGTTAAACTATTCGTTGGTGCTTGTTCAGAAGAAGGAATATTAGAACGTGATAGTTGTGCTGCTAGACTAAATTCTCCTGCTCACTTAGAATTCAGTAGAGATAGCAGTTATTTATATTTTACTGAAGATATAAATGGAAATAGTGTAATTAGACGAATTGATATTAATGCTCCACGTCCACAGCTATATAGTGGTAAATATATGATGACTGAAGCAACAATTTCAGGCAGTAGTCGCAAAGATATTTATTATAAAGATCCTTTGGGTATTACTATAGATAGTGATAATGTATACATAACAGATCCTACACAGCAGCAAATTTTTGTAGTTAACAAGACTAGTGGTATAGTAAATTCCTTGAATATCAATTCTTCTATTGGTAATGGTAATTTTAAGGGAATAACTATTGATCAAAATGGTGTTTTATATGTAGTAGATAGCTTTGATAAATTTATTTTAAGATTACTAAATTTTTAG
>CALGLY010000474.1 GCA_937959095.1 uncultured Saprospiraceae bacterium | reverse complement strand
TAATTTTCCATTCATTAGGGGTCATTTGAGTTTTAAAATCTTCTATTTTGATGGGTTTTATATACTCTACATCTATGCCTACTTCCTTATTTTCATCAAAAGCACAAACGACTATATCCTCTGAATGAGAGATATTGAAGTGAATATTGGAATTTTTGAGATAGGGTTTTCCGTAGATTGAGTATCCTACATCTTCAAAATTCAACTCTTTTTGATAGTGCTTTTTTAGCCCTTCCTTTAGCAAAAGCCGCCCCAAAAGCGTCGCTTGAGCGTCTTTTGGTCGTCGAAATCTTGTTAGTCTTTGCTGAAATGCAGATGGAAAAGCAGCTACATTCCTTGCAAGTAAAGATTCACATTCGTTATACCTTATATAAGTAAAAAGAATTTTCAAATTTATATTTATTTAAAAATCAACACTTTATACAATATATACAATTAAGCATTTTTGCAAATAGCAAAATAGACAATTACGAAACAAAACACTTAATTGGTAAAACATTTTTTTGTAAGAAACCACAAATTAATTAATTGCACAAACACTTAATTGCACCTATGCCTATTTTCATAAATGCGCATTTTCATTATTTTACAAATGCTTAAATGTAAATAAGTACAAAACCATATTTGTAAAAATGATTAAATGCAAAAAAAACCTATTTTCAAAAACAATTAATTGTTTTTTTGTAAAAACAAAAAAGTGTTTATATTTGCATTTGTATTATTGTTTTTACTTTTTATTGATTAAACAATTAGACATTTTACTGTTTTTACAATTTATTTTTAAAACATTGAAATATTTAATGGTTAAAACATTGAAGCAATTATGCCCATCATTATCACCGTAGCACATCAGAAAGGTGGAGTAGGGAAGTCTACACTTTCTACCAACTTGACGAGCTATTACAGCCGAAATGAGATAAATGCAGCTGTAGTAGATGCCGATGTGCAGGGATCGATTACAAGCCTTGTGGCGACTTATGGCGAAGAAAATCGCTTCCATGACATTCACTTGATTCCGCGCAATAGTTTCAATAACTTTTCGGATTTGAGTGCGCGGGAGGAGGAGCTGCTTATCATTGATACGCCGCCTTATCTGTCGAGTAATTTGCAGGAAATTTTCCGCATATCAGATTACATTCTGATTCCTACCAAAGCTGGGGTTTTTGATATGTTCGCGATAGAAGGCACACTCGACTTGGTAGAAGACGCACTGAAGGCACATCCGCAGGTGCAAGTTGGGGTGGTGATAAACATGACTTCGAAGGCAGAGAAGTTTCGACATGAAATTCGACAACATCTGCAAGCCCGTGAAATTGATGTATTGCAGGCAGAAATTTTTAAACGCATCGAGTTTCAGCGCAGTTTGCTAAATGGCAGTATTTTTGAGAGTAATGATAAAAAAGCGATTGCTGAAATTACAGCACTTGGGGAAGAGATTTTAGCAAAGCTACAAGAGGAAGCACCCTTAGAAAATTCGCAAGCAACGAACTGATTTGTAAAAATGCAAATACGTTTAAACTAAAAAACATTTTATCAATTAAATATTTAATTGTATAAATTATGACAGAGCAAAAAAACAGCGCAAAAAGTAAATTGGGCGCAATAGCAAGAAAGAAAGAAGCAAAAAAAGTGGTCGCGCCGAAACCCGTGATACAAGAAGCAAAGCAGCCACGCAAAGTGGGCAGACCAACCTTCAAGCAGGAAGGCACGAATTACGTGCGCGTATACACGCAAATTCCTGAAGTATATCGGGATAAAATCAAAATTTCATTGATTACGCATTTCAAAGGTACCTATAAAACGCAAGATGAAGTCATTAATCAGGCTATAACGGACTTTTTGGAAAAGCACGGACTTCTTTAGGTTTTCAAAAAATAAAGCACTCAAAAGGTCTAAAAACCGTTTAACCCCTGAAGAATAGTCTCTTTGAAGTAAGGAGTTTCTCCAAAAAAACTAAAGGTGGTAGACTTGGGACTCCTTTTTGCTTTTTGCATCCTTATTCTAAGGAAAATTAGTGCGAATTCGTTGCTTTTTAAGTAAACCCTCATAATTCCTCCTACAATTCCCTGATTTCCCTTTGATTTCTATCCAAACCTTACTTTTTTTTTCAAAAATAAAAATTTTCTAACCGTCATTTTCTCTTATAGACTTCTTTTACATTCTTTTTTTACATAAACTCTTTAGTCATAAGTCTTTTAATACAGCTCGAAAGCCCTGTAAACACTAGGTTTCTGGCTTTAAAGGTGGTAGACTTGGGACTTCTATTTACTTATGAAAGTGGTAAGCTTGGGACTCCCTTTTTATCGAAAAGGGGTGGACTTAATACTATGAAGGTGGTAGACTTGGGACTAAAAGGTGGTAGACTTGGGAGTCTCTGATGATAGGATTTGCCTAAAGGTGGTAAACTTGGGACTAAACTTATACACAAATCTTCCCCATTTATCATATATTTTAATATCCATAGTTTCTATTAAAAGCTAAAGGTGGTATAGTTAGAACCTTTTTTATTAAAGGTGGTGAAGTATTTTAAATATATCACCTTTTGTTTTATCTTTGACTTATGGACAGCAAAAGAAATTATGATGTCGTTCGCTTTGATGATAAACTAGTCTACCATGGCTCGTATCAGCTTTCGCCACGTGCGATAAAGACGATATGTTTCATGGTCGCGCGTTATGTTGATCCTTTGAATGATGAATCCTTACCACGCATCATAGATATTCCTGTTGCAGAAATCGCGAAAGCCCTCACTGATGGTTTATCATCTAAGAAGAGTAATTCCCTCTATGAAGACATTGACGGACTATGCGACGAACTCACGAGCAGCCGTATTCGATTCAACTCAACGGTAAAGGTAGAAGGCGTTGAACTCAAAGGTTATCTGGTGTGGTGTTCATCGGCGATACCAAAGGAAAAAGATGGCATGAAGTACATTTCGTTTGGCTTCGACCCGAATATGGGACAGTTTTTACTGGGCTTATCGAAGTATGTACGTTTGTATAGACCCGAGCTGAATCGCTTGCGTAGTGGACATGCTATTCGCTTGTTTCAGATGCTTAAAGGAATACGAAATAAGAAACGTAAATTCAGCGCGCTCAGTCGAGAAATGTATTCGGTCGATCGACTTAAATTTCTTTTTGGCATACAGGATAAATATACCGAATTTAAGTATTTCAATAAAGATGTACTGAAACCAATCGTGAAGGAAATTAATGAGAAGACAACGATCAATATACTAGAAGTCAATAAGATACGATCTGGTCGTGCCACATCGCATTTGGAATTTGTATTTACCGATCAAGAAACAGAATTTTCGCCTACCTTAAGTCGGGGCGAACAGCAAGAATTTTCGCCTTCTGAACAAGACTTAGCAAAGTTGAGCAAAGCCGAAATTCGTGCGTACCAAATGCTCGTGGAATTTAATATCAAAGCGGGGATTGCTTTTCGCAAAATTCTGCCTGAAATAAAGGGGAGCGAATGTTATGGTTTCGAGGATTTGTTTATTGATTATGCCTTGCAACATTTCCAAAAATGGGCAAAAAATCAAAATACAAAAGAACAGGCTGCAGCTACCTTTGTGAATTGGTGGACGAAGCACCGTATTTTCGATACTACAAGCGATGTTTGGGTACAAATCAATGAGCGTGTAATCGCAACACGCAAACGACTTGAAAAAGAAAATCCACAAGCTTTTGATAATCGCCTGACAGCACGAGAAATGACGAAATCAGAATTTGAAACCTGGTATCGAACACATCAAGGTAGTATTCAGTTTCCCGATGAGGATACTTACGGTGGACGATAGACGGTCGCCCTTTGAGTTTGACGGTGGACGGTTAGGTTGTCTTATTCATTTTTGCGTTTTCGGTAGCGTGTTCTTAGTTTTTGATAAAGTCTTGGTGCGATTCTTTCTACTATTTTTATAGGAAAAAAAACAAAGATATAATACAAACCAATGCCTATGTAATGGGGCAGTCTGCTCAACCTATAGCCCAATTTAAGTACCCAATGGTAGAAATCGTGCAAGGCATGATAAATCGGAAATCGCCAAAGTAGTATTATTTTGAAATGTTCGATTTGAAATAAAGCAAGATAGCCTACAATTATCAGCAAACTACTCCAATGCAAAGGCAAGCAAAGTCCTAACAAAACGAATGCTAACCAAGATTCATAAAAAACATTGAAACGTAGGATTGGTGCTTGCTGATGTAGCTTTGCAAAAAAGGAGGAATCGCGCTTTGGTACAATTTGTGTAATAAGTAAAAATACTATCCAAAGCCCTATCAAAATCCACTTGCCTTTCGG
>CALGLY010000473.1 GCA_937959095.1 uncultured Saprospiraceae bacterium | reverse complement strand
AACACCGATGGCGAAAGAGCTGACCGATAATGGGTTTGAGGCATTGAGTACGCCAAGTGATGTAGAGAATTTTGTAAGCAACCAAGAAGGAACGGCTTTGGTCGTAGTGAATTCGGTATGTGGTTGCGCTGCTGCTAATGCGCGCCCAGGAGCTAGACTTTCTTTGGGCAATGACAAAACACCAGATAAATTATTCACTGTTTTTGCAGGAGTCGATAAAGAGGCAACACGCAAAATGCGCGACCACTTGATTCCTTATCCACCATCTTCGCCCTCTATGGCCTTGTTCAAAGATGGTAAATTGGTGCATTTTATACAGCGTTTGGAGATAGAAGGCCACACAGCACAAATGGTAGCCGCTAACTTGAAAAACGCATATAATAAGTATTGTTAGTGATGAAGTACTAGAAATTTTGGTTCAAATTAGAAAATAACAAAACACGGGGCGGCATGAAGGTGCTTCCTCGTGTTTTTTTATTCCCCTGCATTCTCCTCCAATCCAATTACTAAAGTTGAATTCCTTGCCAAATAGACATTAGACTTGTTACCCTTTAAAAAACACTCATCTGAAAACACCTTTTTCCGCTATTTTGCCTTAAAAATCAGTCATAGTATCAACAATACTCCATCTTTTTAAGAAAAATTATCGAAAAAATCTGAATTTCAGTTAAGCACTTTTTAAAGGGTAACAAGTCTATTACCCTAATAACAGTACTAGTGCATCAAGTCGTAACCTATTGATATTAATAATCAGTTGTTTTATAATCCATTTTTTGAAACTGCTTTTGGAAGAATTTACTTATCGGTAAAATTGTTTTTTACACTATTTCAAAATTTTTAATTACCTTTCACCTGAAACGAAAAATTATATTTATGCAAATTATAGAGCAGCCAAAGGTTTATGATGTCGTTATCATAGGGAGTGGCGCAGGTGGTGGTATGGCCGCTAAACGGCTATCGGAACAAGGACTAACGGTCGCTATCATAGAGGCAGGGCCTTTCTTCGACCCTAAAAATCCAGCACAAAAAACCCAAATGAAATGGCCGTGGGAATCGCCTCGACGGGGCGCAAGTAGTGTGCGGGACTTCGGTGATTTTGATATGGCTTATG
Organism: uncultured Saprospiraceae bacterium; assembly: GCA_937959095.1. Lineage (GTDB taxonomy): Bacteria > Bacteroidota > Bacteroidia > Chitinophagales > Saprospiraceae > JAAUTG01. The sequence goes on along the minus strand of CALGLY010000473.1, from coordinate 4,988 downwards.
GTGGCTGGGATATAGAAGGCGAACCTTATACCACGAAAGACGATACCGAATTTGAATGGTTTCGTTCGCGTATGTTAGGTGGACGTACCAACCACTGGGGGCGCATCTCACTGCGCTTTGGCCCAGATGATTTCAAGAAAAAAAATATAGATGGTTTAGGAGAAAACTGGCCCATCGGCTACGAGGACGTGAAGCCCTATTATGATAAGGTCGATAAACTCATTGGTATTTTTGGGAGTAAAGAAAATATACGGAATGAACCAGATGGTTTTTTCTTGCCACCTCCCAAACCACGCTTGCATGAGCTGTACTATATCAAAGCAGCACGCAAAGCAGGCGTAGCGGTGATGCCATCGCGCTTATCTATTCTTACCAAAGCGATTAATAAAGATAGAGGCGTTTGTTTCTACTGTCGGCAGTGTTCGCGTTCCTGCTCGGTTTATGCCGATTTTTCATCGGGTTCGTGCCTTATTTTTCCTGCACAAAAAGCAGGGAATCAAATTGATTTATATGTCAATTCGATGGCGCGCGAAATCTTGACCGATGACGAAGGACGCGCTACAGGCGTTTCCTACATCAGTAAAGATGACCGCAAAGAATATAGAATAAAGGGTAAGGTAGTCGTACTAGCAGCTTCGGCTTGCGAATCGGCACGTTTATTGCTCAATTCTAAAAGCAAGCAGCATCCAAATGGACTGGGCAATAGCAGCAATGTAGTCGGCAAATATCTCCATGATTCTACTGGGAGCAGTCGCATGGCATTCGTGCCAGAACTGATGAATCGGGATCGCTACAACGAAGATGGCGTAGGGGGTTTGCATGTGTATACGCCTTGGTGGCTAGATAATAAAAAGCTCGATTTCCCGCGTGGCTATCATATCGAAATATGGGGCGGCATGGGCATGCCTTCTTATGGTTTTGGGTTCAATGTCAATTCCATGAATAAATACCTCGGCATGAAAGTAGGTGGCTATGGCTCACAATTGAAAGAAGACGCACGCAAATTCTACGGCGCATTCATCGGTGTTTCCGGACGTGGCGAAAGCGTGGCAATGAAAGATAATTACTGCGAAATAGATCCGAATGTAGTCGATGAATTTGGGATTCCAGTCTTACGGTTTCATTACAAATGGACAGATTTTGAGCGCAAACAAGCGCGCCACATGCACAATACCTTCGAGGAAATATTCACGGAAATGGGGGGCGAAATACTAGGCGATAAACCAACGAAAGAACAGGATTATGGTCTACTAAAGCCTGGTCAAATCATCCATGAAGTAGGTACTACTCGCATGGGAAGCGACCCGAAAACATCGGTAACGAATCAATTTGGGCAATTGCACGATGCGAATAATGTATTCGTAGTGGATGGTGGCACCTTCGTATCGCAAGCGGATAAAAATCCAACGTGGACAATTTTAGCCCTCGCTTGGCGTGCCTCGGATTATATCGGCGGAGAATTGAAAAAAATGAATATCTAAAGGATAGTGATGAGATATGAATTATGAGTGATGAGTATAATATAAAACTCCTCACTTATCACTCATATCTCATAACTCATATCTATAAAAAATGGATAGACGAGAAACATTAAAAACACTCTTAGTAGGAACAGTAGCGGGTGGCGCAGTACTCACAGGGGCTGCTGCTTGCAAGCAAGATGTCGGAGCAGAGGTAGTAGATAGCGTAGAGGAAGCAATAGAAGGCGGCGGCTATGGGCGTACGCCTAAGGAATTGGAGCATGATAAAAAATTGCATGCCGAAACCTATTTCAAGGAACATGAAATGGCAACCATTGCCGTTTTGTGCGATATTATCTTGCCTGCCGATGAGGTGTCAGGCTCGGCTACGGATGCCGAAGTACCTGCTTTTGTGGAATTCATTGTTAAGGATTTGCCCTATCATCAATTACCCTTACGGGGTGGCTTGATGTGGATCGACCATGAAGCCAATCGACGCTTCGAGAAGGACTTCATAAGCAGTAGTGATGCACAGCAAATTGAAATCATAGAAGACATTGCGTATCCGAGCATGAAGGAAGGAGAGGAAGAAGAATTGCTTCCTTTTGCACAAGGCATCAAATTCTTTAGCCTTATGCGCGATTTGACTTTGACGGGTTTCTACACCAGCAAAATAGGAATAAAAGATTTAGGTTATGTCGGAAATCGTGCGAATATATGGGATGGCGTACCCGATGAAGTTTTGAAAAAACATGGCTTAGCCTACGAAGAAGAATGGTTGGCAAAGTGCATCGATCAGGATACACGCATGGATATTGCGACTTGGGATGCAGAAGGGAATCTTTTGACTTAATCAATTTAGAATGTAGAACCGAGGAATGTAAAAGTAGCAATTTGCCAAAGGCAAATTATAGTATTTAAAACTTCTATATTTTATATTCCTCGGTTCTACATTTTACATTCCCTAGCTCGTAGGCGTTTTGCGCTTACGACGTGTTTTGAATAATTCCACGATTTCTTTTTGCTTAAGAAAACCAAATTCAGGGAACATCGCCGATACAAATTTCTTAATATCTTGATAGTCCTTCGCGCGCTTATCGGTATATTTTTTCAGTAATTTCTTAATGTAAGTCATCGAAAGTACCTTCAAATCCTGATTGAACGATTGATTTGCGAAAATATCCATATAAACGGTGAACGTCTTACTGATTTCAAAGTATTCTGGATAATCCGATAATTCTAAATTACTGATTAAGCGATCTAAGTATCCATAAATAATACCACGTACCGACTTATTAATTTTCGAGCGTCCTTGGTGTTCATTGTAAAATACACGCACCGCTTCTTGCACTTCATCACTCACATAGCCTTTGCCATGAATAACGTCCGCAAGCGTATAAAACTCCGTTAGTCGATCATCAATAGATTTATCTAAAATCGAAGATAGCTTGAAGTCTGCTGAACCGTCCAAAGTAATCGTTGGATCTTCTTGTACATTTAGCAGAAAATCGAGGTATTTTTCATTGAATTCAGGCGTAGTAGTACGCAAGGTATTGAACACCTCCGAAAGTTCTTTCAAGTTATCTCCTTCTAGGGAGAAGAAACTCGCAAAGAGTGCCATGATTTTCATATGCTCGTCCGTTCCCTGAAATTCAGGTTTCCGAACAAACTCCATCAAGGAAGGAATAAGACTATCATTATTATAGTCTTCTGCTATTCGATAGGCTAAAAAACTACGTAATGCAGGAAATTGCACTTTTAAATCAGATAGCGTTTCAGGAAATTCAGCCGTCAAGAAGTTTTCATTTCTGAACTGACGCATAAAACGCGCCCGACCAATTTTGCGTTCCTTTGCCTCTCTAAATTTTACTAACTTATGCCCTTTCAGGTAGTAGCGCACGCGCTTATTTTGGACTTCTTCCATCAGATTCGTAATCCAAATATCGCTACTCATTCCGAAGCCGATTTGGATAGCTTGTCCGATCCGCTTTTTCAGAATATCGAAATTGGCAGAATTACAAATCGTCAGTAAAATATCCTTGAAATGATTTTCAGGAAGCAAGTACTTATAATCTTCTGTAGAAATTTCACCACGTAATACCGAAAATCCCAATATTTTAGGCAGATACAAGCCCTCAAAAGCAGGATTGAGCAATACCTTTTCTAAATAGAATAATTGTAGCGGCTTCAAGGAAGCAACTTCATCATACACTTCTCCAATGCGTGGTTCGTAGAGCTGCTTCAATTGGTTATAATCCTCTTCTTCTTCCTCATCTAAGTACTTCGCCAATTCTTCAGAGGCTTGAATTTCTCCAGCCAATGCTTGAAGGCGATCCATATAAGTTGCTTCTAACTCTTGTATCATTTTTCCTGTTTTTATTATTCTGTCATTAATTAAATGAACAGCTTACATAACTAGCATTTTAATAGAAAACCTGATAATGCAACTCAATGCATTATCAGGTTTTGATGTAAATAAAAGAACTCCTCCAGAGCTTTTTTATTTCATAAGATTACAAAAGTACGTTTTCTAGAACGAACTTTCAACTACTTAGGTGGTCTAATCTTCTATTTTTCCTAAAAAAAATAAATCAAGGTGGTCACATTTCTCCCATTTTTTACACTATTTAGATGTAAGGGAAAAAGAGCAAGTAAAATTGGTAGGTTATTTATTGCCGATTCCCTAAACACTATTTTTAGATATATAAAAGCAATTAGGCATGAAACTTATAGCAACTATCGTATATCGTCCGAAGAAATAAGAAATAAAAACAGACTCTTTCAAGGACTGATAAAATCTGGTTTTAGTTGTCAAGCACTGTTCAAAAGAACTGCTTGGCGACTACAAATTTATAACCTCCAACACACTGAATCCACTCCCTTTTTTATGCACTTTAATTTGTGTGCTGATGCGCTCCTGCAAAGCTTTCACATGCGAAATAATACCAATTGTTTTTCCACTTGCTTGAAGATTTTCGAGTGTACTTATTGCTGTATCAAGCGTCGCTTCATCGAGTGTCCCGAAGCCTTCATCAATGAAAAGGGAATGAATTTGCGTGTTTTGCCCTGCCAAATCCGAAAGTCCTAGTGCAAGTGCCAAACTCACTAAAAAACTCTCTCCACCCGATAGCGTATTCATCGAACGCAGGTTATCCGCCTGATAGCGATCTATAATTTCTAGGGTCAAATCATCGCCTATTCGCTTCTGGATAAAATAGCGTTCATTCAATGCCAAAAGATGTTTATTGGCAAGATGCACGAGTTGTTGCAAAGTGAGTCCTTGTGCAAATACGCGAAATTTTTTGCCGCTTTCCATCCCAATCAAGTTCTTCAAAAGTTCCCAACGACGATGCTCTTTGCGTTGCGTTTCTATTTGTTGGAGAAGGCTCTGAGACTTTATTTTTTGCTGTTCATTATATTGCAATTGTTCCCGAATCGCGCCAATCATTTGCTGCAAGCTTTGGTAACTTTCATCCTGTGTTTGCAATTGCGCAGCTAATTCTTCCGCATTTGTTTCTGCTGCAGCAG
>CALGLY010000472.1 GCA_937959095.1 uncultured Saprospiraceae bacterium | reverse complement strand
GTATAATCCGCCGTTTCTAGATGTAGATAGTAAATTCCTGTAGGTGTATTATTATCAACTTCGAGCAACAGCCTATTATTACCCTTATCAAAGAAGTTGATTTCTTCAAAGACTTTTCTTCCGTCTACGCTAAATAGACTTATAGATACTTGACTATCTTGTGCTAGCGTGAATGTGATAGTAGTTTTATCCGTAAATGGATTTGGATAAGCATCTAATTTAGTATCAGTGGTAGTAGAATTCAAGATACTATTATCTTCAGCTAAACCACTAGAACAATCACCTGTAGTCCAAATAGTTTCTCCTTCCACTAACTCACCTGCTAAGCCTCCTATCCAAAAACCAAAGGTGGTTAATATATTGCCATCACAATCATACACAAAATTGATGCCATCTGCACAATCGCTTGGTTCTGGGAAAAATACTGCTGGCTGCCCATTATAAGTCGCGCATACTAAACGATATTGATTACAAGTTACTTGCCCACAGGCTGCCGCAATCAAGTCTTGAACCCAAGCCTTATTCAAGATATTATTGGAACAACAATTATCAGATTCGCATTCGCTACCGTCCCACAAAACATTTAGATCTTGTAGAGTGCCACTGAGTTCCAATCCTCCAATTCCTCCATAAAATCCAAGTTGTTCACCTGTACAATCATACACGAATCCAAAGCCATCTGATATACAATTGTCAGGTGTAACATGTATGGCTGGCTGCCCATTGTAAGTCGCGCATAAAATCTCGCGAGTGCATCCACTTTCACAGATGTTATTTATCAAATCTTGTAGCCAAGGAGCATTTAGAATATCTTCTGAACAACATTCAGTATTTCCTCCTTGTCCTGGGCAGTCATCAAATATAATATTGTCGATAGCATAGGCATTACGTTGCGCGCCTCCAGCATCGAAATTACTATTCCCGTAAGCATGACGAATGCTGAGTGTAGCAGTGCCTGTATATGTGGCTGTCCAACGCTTGCTTTGCATTTCCCACTCCATAGCATTAGAACTACGCTCAATAATTCCTAGACTCTCATTATTCACTATCAGTTCTACAGCCGCCGATGGATTAGAAAGCTTATTTAAGCTGATAAAGTCTAATGCAAATCTATAGGTGTTACCTGCTTGTACCTCCACATTTTGCGACCAGATAACTGGTAAAAAAGCTTCCGTTATAATATCCACAAATAAGGCATTACCTTGTAGTGCTGATGGGTAATTATCATTATCACACTTATTCAAAAACTCTGTGTTGATACAGTAGTTATTACCACAGAAACAACCATTACTCAATTCTGAGGTAAATGCCCAATTCCCTGATTCAAAATCTCCATTCGTTACTAAATTTGTAGCGTCTTCACAGCCCTCGTTAGTTGATTCACAATCACTTTTCCATAAAAGTGATTTTTCTATTAGTCCTCCTTCCCAATTTATACTAGGTCCATATTCTGCTATTTTGTTACCTGAGCAGTCGAATACGTAGCCAGGTAAATCTGGAATACAACTTAGTGGTCTAATATCTATAACAGATTGTCCATTATAGGTTGAACACCAAATTTCTCTCGTACATCCAAACTCGCAATATTCTTCACTTTCATCTATCCAGGCTTGTAACCACGGTGCATTTAGAATATTCTCTGAACAACATTCAGTACTTCCGCCTTGTTCTGGGCAATCATCAAATACAATATTGTCAATTCCATATTGATAGCTCTGAAAGCCTAAATCAAGTGCATGCCGAATACTTAATGTAGCAGTTCCTGTATAGTTAGCTGTCCATCTATATGTGTAATCTTTCCATTGCAAGGATGCATTAGGATCAGTCCTTATATAACCGATACTTTGATTATTGACAAATAATTCAACTATTGCTACTGTATTAGCAAAATTATTAAAGCTAATGAAATCCATAGCAAAGCGATAATTTGTTCCAGACTGAATATTTACACTTTGTTCCCAAATTATCGGCTCATCCGTTTCTGTTTCAAGATTAACAAATAGAGCTTTCCCATCTAATGCTGACGGATACGAGTTATTATCACATGTATTCAAAAAATCTGTATTAATACAGTAGCCACCGCCACAGAAACAACCGTTATTCAACTCCGAAGTAAACGCCCAGTTCCCTGATTCAAAATCTCCATTTACTACTAAATTGACAGCATTTTCACAACCTTCTCCTGTATTAGGACCTTCTTCGTGGCATACCTGTACACAACATACGCTGTACGAATTAGTAGCAGGGTCATAAAAGTACACGCTTATCCAGCGACAAATTCCTGCTTCTGGATTTGGAACGCTAATACTAGTTGTAGCTCCTGCAATTTGCTCCCCTGTACTATCATTTTGCCAGAAAATATCAGCTTGATTTGATATGTTCGGTAAATTCAATTTAATGGTATTATTTCCCGAATTATATGTCTGCTCAATGCGACTACAATTGTATGGATCGCAGATGTAGATACTAATGCAGCAGAGACGGTAGGAGTTTGTCGCTGGATCGTAGAAACGAACGCTAAAGTTGCG
>CALGLY010000471.1 GCA_937959095.1 uncultured Saprospiraceae bacterium | reverse complement strand
GGGCATCAGCCAAGTACGACTTACGGCACGGCACATTGGGGAACGAATCCACCTTTTGCACACCAATATATGGGCGATAGTTACATAAAACCAAGCGGTACGTACAATGATGATTTTTCGATTTATAGCGTGGAATGGACTCCTTCAGAAATTCGTTGGTATGTGGATGGAGTGCAATTTCACACCTTAGTAGTAGCAGACGTGAGTCCCTATCATTGGCCTTTCAATCAGCGATTTCATTTGTTGTTAAATGTGGCGGTTGGTGGTAATTGGCCAGGCGCGCCAGACGCAACGACCCAATTTCCACAACAGATGGAAGTGGATTATGTGCGGGTATATCAAGAAGTGGAAGATATTGCAATATCAGGCGATGCCCTGGTTGCTCCTTGCACTAGTGCGACTTACAAATTGCCTACTCTAAGCGGAACAACTTATACTTGGACACTACCTGATGGTGCAACATTGATGACAGGCGCAGGTACTTCCGAAATTACCGTAGATTGGAGTCATTTAGGCGGTACTATTCAGGCAATGTTAACGAATGCTTGTGGTAGCGCGACCGTAGATTTTCCTGTGGAAGTAACACGAAACGCGCTTTTTAACCCAAGTTTTGAACAAGATTTATCTGCTTGGAATCTAAATGCATTCAATGGTGGCGCGGCTACACACAACATTGTCACAAGCGATGTGCAAGAAGGGGACAAGGCAATCTGTATAGATGTGACTAACCTAGGCGCAAATTCTTGGGATGTGCAATTGGGATATACTAGCCTCGATTTGCTAGTAGGGCAAAATTATACGCTACGTTTTTGGGCAAAATCAGCTACGGCTAATAAGCAATTGCGAGCGAATATTATCAACTCCACTACTTATGCTCAGTATGCTGCACAGACGTATACCCTCGCTAATCAATGGACAGAATATGTGATTAGTTTCAATGCGCCTGTTACTGCCAATACGCTTTTGACTTTCGATATGGGCTTTGAAACAGGAGAAGTCTGCTTAGATAATGTACATTTTTCGGAAACCGTTGCGCCTTTATTAGTGCGCCCAAAAGTCTATTTACAAGGTGCATATGATGCTATGGCTAACTTGATGAAGGACGATTTGAGAAGCAATAACCTTATTCCAATGACAGAGCCTTTTACCGCAGCAGGTTTCGCGCATGTAGCTGATGGTGGTGGCGAAACGACAACCACTACTGTTTTGAATACCACAGGCATGAATGCGATAGTGGATTGGGTGTTAATAGAATTGCGGGATAAAGCTGCTGCGAACAAAGTCCTCGCTACACGTGCCGCACTTCTACAACGCGATGGAGATATAGTAGACATAGATGGTATCTCAGATGTCGCTTTCGATGTCTGCCCCGATGAATATTATATAGCGATACGGCATAGAAACCATTTGGGAGTCATGAGTAATGCAAGCTTGCTTTTGGATTGATTTTTCTTTCCCAATAAGTGCTTGTGCGCGGGTCTAAATTCATTTACAATGTTAATTTAATATTAACTACTTGTAAAAAAATATGTAACTTGCATGTACTTTAGGAATAACACACAAATATAAATTGTGCTATTTATTTTTGTGAGTTGCCTTATTGATATAAAAAATGCAAGCTATGTGGAGATGGATTTATTTAAAGCTCGTATTATTTGGAATGATAGCGACCTGTGCAGCTAAAAAATCCTGCACTATCCCCTTCGATTTGGAAGCCAATCTTATTGTACTTACTGCCACTATAGATGGACAAGAAGGCGCTTTTATATTGGATACGGGCGCACCTACGCTGATGCTTAATAGTACCCGCTTTGAAGGAAAAGCAAGTAATTTAGAAGCGGCAGGTCTGCATGCAGCAATAAAGATTGAAGAAAAACAAGTTCGTAGTTTTCAATGGAATTGTCTTAATAAGCAAAATTTCGATGCAGTGGTGCTGGATTTGAGCCATTTAGAGGAGCGCATCAATGAACCTTTGCTTGGACTTATTGGTTATGACGTTTTGAAAGAATGGCATATTTTATTCGATTATACACAAAAAGAAATCGGACTATATAAAGGCAACGCACCTGATTTATATGACCAGCAAAAACCCTTAGCAATTGTTCCTTTTCAGATGGCAGCCCACCTCGTGCTGTTAGAAATCAATATGGATGAACAACCTTATCAGCTTATTATTGATTCGGCTTCTGGTTCTAATTTATTGAATTCCGATATCCAAAGTCCTACCTTATTGCCTATCGAACAGCCCATTTTGCTGCGTAGTGCTGACCAAAAAGAACGCATCTATCAGCAAATAATAGCGCAGCAAACAACTATTGCTACTACTAGTTTTTTCAATCAACCTTTTATACAAGTTGACTTAACGAAAGTCGTGGAGCAATCAGATGGCTTATTAGGTTTTCCTTTTTTGAGTTGTTGTAAAATTTCAATTGATTATAAAAAGGGAAAAATAATTCTTTGGGAAGATAATACACCTCATTTAGTCGCGAATAATAGGCCTTATTCAGTAGATGGACAATGATAGATATTAGAGAATCAAGTAGTTAATCTATAAGAGTAAATTAATAGTTGTTTCTAAATGACCGTTATCAAAAGAAAGCACAAGCCTCTATTATTCTTCCTCCCGAATCGTCTGGCACAGTTCCACTAGCACGCCATTTGCAGTTTTTGGATGCACGAAGCAGACCAATTTATTATCCGCACCACGCTTAGGGGCTTCATTGAGTAAGCGAAAGCCATTTTCGCGCAAATCCTGCATGGAGGCATGAATATCCTCTACTTCAAAAGCGATGTGATGGATGCCTTCGCCACGTTTTTCCACAAATTTAGCAATGGCACTGCTATCGGCTGTCGCTTGTAGCAATTCTATTTTCGATTCCCCTACTTGAAAGAACGAAGTATTCACATACTCGGAAGCCACTTCTTCCACTTTATAATGCTCTATTCCGAGCAATTGCTTGAAGAGGGCATTACTATCTTCCAAATTTTTTACGGCAATTCCGATATGTTCTACGCGTAGTGCATCCATAGTTTAGTACTTTTGTGCAAGTATAAGTAAATCCTCAATAGAGCGTGAGAAAAGCGAGAGAAATAAGAAAGTGAAATAGGAATTTATAGCACTCTCAATAACTATATGGGGTCTCTCATCTGCTCACTTTTCTCACTATCTAGTTTATGTTCTAAAAATCTAGCATGCAAAACATAGATATCCGAACAGCGCAAAATGTATCTATCAATTATGAATTAGCTTCTTTGCGGGAGCGCATTCTTGCTTTTGTCATCGACATAGTCATTGTCGGGATGGGGTATCTTATCTTTTGTATGCTTATCTTCAGTGCTTTCGATTTTGATTCCAATATGTTTTGGGGAGTTATGCTAGGGGTTGGGCCATTGGCTGCATTCATGCTCTACCAATTAAGCTCTGAAATTTTCGCGAATGGGCAATCGTGGGGAAAAAAAGCTTTAAGCATCAGAGTCGTTCGCCTCGATGGGCAAGAACCAAGCTTGAGTGATTATCTGTTGCGGGCCGTCTTTTATCTCTTGGATGCCTTCTTGTCTCTAGGGGCAATAGGCGCAATCTTTGTGACTTCTTCCGCTAAAAACCAACGTCTCGGCGATATGAGTGCGAATACTACCGTCATCCGCACCAAAAGCAGCATGCAAATCTCCTTAGAGAATATTTTAAGTATCGATTCTATCGAAGAATATGAACCTGTATATACACAAGTACGGCAGTTGAAGGAGTCGGATATGCTATTTGTGAAGGAAGCCTTAGAGCGCGTACGAAAACACCCAAATGCTGCGCACCAAACCGCTATTCAAGAATTGAGTGATCGCCTACGCCAAATTCTAGACATTCAAGAGCAACCTACGGATAAGGTAGAATTCTTGAAAACCTTAATTCGAGATTATATTGTATTGACGCGCTAAACTTTAGAAGCACACTCAATTGATTCATATTTTTAATTTTTTAATGCGTTTTATCTTGTACCTTTGCTGCTTGTACCTTCCATGAAAGAAAAATAATTAGTGTTTTCCGCACTTTTAAATCTACAAAATATACGATAGCCTACTAAAATAACGTATCTATTAGGTGATATATCAAGCTTGCTTTAGACCTAGAAGCAGCATATCGAATTAAAAATACATTCATGCAAAAACAAATACTGGTTTTCCTGTTCGCATTGGCAATTACTTGTACCGCTAATGCACAACAACGTTTGGAGCAATTCTCTACGAATCGCACTGAATTTTTGACACAGTTAAAAGAATTTATAGGCTCAAGCCAACGAAAAGCCCTCGATGAAGAGTACAAAACCTTTGCTGGGATATTCAGCGCAGGTGTTTATACAGAGGAAGAGTTTCAAAAAATCTTGACGATAGGAAATGAAATGTTGAAGAAAGGTGTGAATGCAGGGCAGTTTGCCATGTATCTGAAGGGTTTGCGATTGGTGAAATCGGATGCTACCGCAGGTTCGGAACGTTTCAATGAGTGGCATGTGATTCTTTTTGAAATTGCATCGAATATAGAAGGACGAAAAACGAAGCCGCTTAGTGATTTCTTGAGTTTTTCGCAATATTTCTTTGAAGACAATATGCTGCGCTACTCCAAAACTGGAACAGATTGGTCTATTATAGCAGGAAAATACCAAATGCGTTATGAGGAAAATATGCCCGTATTTCATTTTCAGAATACGAGTTTGATGGCAACCTACAAAAAAGATAGTATCCAGATTTTAGATACCAAAGGAAAGTATTACCCCACGCTTAATGTTTGGAAGGGATCAGGCGGGCGCGTGACTTGGGATCGCTTTAATTTGGCTGAAAAAGTATTCGCAGAGTTCCCAGATAACTATGAAATAGAAATGAATACTAGTCTCTACAAAATAGAGAATGTAAAATTGCAATACCCTAGTTATTTCGGTAATAAAAAAATACTTGGCAATTTTCAAGATAAATTAGTTTCCTCCAATGCTACCATGGAAGGCACCTATCCGCGCTTCGAGTCGAAGGAAAACGTACTAGAAATTAGCAATATCGGGCGAGGCATTGAATATGCAGGGGGCTTCCGTTTGCATGGAACTACCGTATATGGCTATGGTGCAGATCAAGGAATGGCAGAAGTGCGCATCCGAGATGAAAATGGTGGCTTGAAGTATCGCGGAAAGTCCGAGTTAGTTATTATCAAGCGTGGGGAATATCTCACAGGCGAACACGTAGAATCGACGCTATACAATGGCATTGATTCTATTTATCATCCTTCGGTAAATATTCGCTTTCACATCCCAACCAAGACCTTACGCATGAAGCGTGGGAAAGAAGGACGTGATCGCAATCCATTTTATAGTTCGGCACACGATATTAGTATCAATGTGGAAAATTTGAATGCTTATTTGGAGCAAGATTCTCTAGTGATTGGACAAAATGTTGTCGTCAGTAGAACGGCATCGAATACAAGACGTGCGACCTTTGAATCTAGTAATTATTTTGATGAGAATGATTATGAACGTATCCAAAATTTATCAAGTGCAAATCCCGTAGCAGTATTAGCTGCGGTAGCAAATAAAGAAAATACAAGAGAGTTAGATGCTGATTTCCTTGCAAAACGCATCAATCCGAAATTTACAGAAGAGAATATTCAAAGTTTATTATTCGACCTCATGGAGCGAGGGTTTGTGGCCTACGATGATAATACCAAGACGATTGACGTAAAAGAAAAAGTGTTTCACTACGCCAATGCAAGTCAGCGTCGTGTCGATTTTGATGGACTCCGCATAGAATCCCAAACGGATAGTATCAATGCTACGCTTGACTGGAAAACCAATAAAATGACCATGGGCGGTATTCCCTATATCGAGTTCAGCCCTACGCAACGCGTTGCCCTCAAGCCGGTGGATGGAACAGTAGTGATGGAGGAAAACCGAAATATGCAATTCGACGGACGGCTTTTTGCAGGCTTCAGTCGCATGGAAGGAAAGGGTTTTAAGTTCAATTATGATCGCTTCCACATCGAACTCGATTCGGTTGATTACTTCGATATTTTTGTACCTACAGGAAAGATGCTCGGCAAAAATAAGCCCGAAGCCATTTCACTAGGCTCGCGTATTGAAAATCTAAATGGGGTGCTGCTTATAGATGCGCCCTCTAATAAATCGGGTAGTGAGGATATTGAAATCTTCCCTTCTTTCCAAAGTAAGGAACACTCCTTTGTCTATTACGATGATAAAGAAATTTTCAATGGTGTGTATAAGCGCGATTCTTTCTATTTTCAATTAGATAAATTTAGTTTTAATAAGCTAGATCAACTCACCATACACGATGTCAAATTTGATGGCGAACTATACTCGTCAGACATTTTTCCTGAATTCAGAGATGAATTAATAATTCGTGACCCTGACAAGTCCCTTGGTTTTGTACATCAAATCCCAGGGGATAACTACCCGATGTATAGAGATAAAGGCTGGTACAAAGGCGAGATTGATCTTAGTAATAAAGGACTTTTGGGTAAAGGAGAAATAGAATATCTAAAAGCAAAAGTGCAATCGGAAGACATTATCTTTAAGCCAAAGCAGCTGACTGCCACTGCCAAGACCTTTAATGTAGAAGAAGATCGTGCTAGTGGGGTGCAATGGCCACAAGCAGCAGGTATAGATGTATCTATTGATTGGCAACCTTATCAGGATAGTATGTATGTGCAAACGAAGGAAGAACTCTTCTCTATTTTTCAAGCCAATGACCATACTGTAGATGGCACCTTGGTACTTTCACCAGGTGGTTTGAAAGGCATCGGGGTATTGGATTGGAGTAAAGCAACCATGAGTTCGCCTTTATTTGCCTTTGGCCCATTTTCTGCTACTGCCGACACGACCAACCTAAAAATAAAAGCAGGCGAAGAGGAAGAAATTGCCCTGAAAACGCGAAATGTAAACGGTAAAGTAGACTTCGATACCGAGCAAGCTTCCTTTACAGCCAATGATGAATTCTTGATTACAGAATTGCCTTACAATCAGTACGAGACCTCTATGAATGAGTTCGAGTGGGACATGAAAGAGCAGAAAGTACAGTTCAAAACCGAGCCGAACACCTTAGGAGCATTCCTTTCGGTGCATCCCGACCAGGATTCACTCACGTTCAAAGGTGAAGATGCACTCTACGACCTCACTACGAATGAGTTGGCGATTGAAGGCGTACCTTTTATTCGTTCTTCGGATGCTTATATTTATCCAGATGAAGGCCGCGTATTCGTGCAACCGAATGCCGTAATGGATACTCTGACAAATGCGAAAATAGTAGCGAATATTGTCAATAAAAATCACGTCATCAACCGCGCTACGGTGCAGATTACAGGAAATAGAACCTATACCGCAAGTGGTTTTTATGAATACAATATTGGTGATAAACAGCAGGAAGTAGAATTTTCGGATATACAAGGCAAACCCGTGGGGAAAGGCGCATTGAGCGAGAAAGAATCCATCACTCGTGCCAATGGAACAATAGCGCCGGAGGATACTTTTTATATTGATTTGAAGACCGAATTTCAAGGTGATATTCGTTTGAGTGCAGAGTCGAAAGCTTTGTTTTTTGATGGCTTTGCGCGCCTAGAAGCACCTAAGTTGCCGCGTCAAGATTGGTTCAGAATTCGCTGCGAAGGCGATAAAGAAGATTTAGCTATCCGCTTCGAAAATCCAAAAAACTTGGATGCACAACCACTACGTACAGGTATTTTCTTGAGTAAAGAAACGGCTAGAGTCTATCCGAGCGTCATGGCACCGCTTTATTTCCGAAAGGATAGAGCTTTGCTACCCGTTACAGGCTTTATGAAATATGATCGAGAAAAAGACTATTTCATATTTGCCGATTCGGTGAAAACCGTGCGTCCAGAAGCTCCGAAAGGAAATAAGATTGTGTATAAGAATAGAACAGGAAAGATAGAAGCAGAAGGTAAATTTGACATCTGTTCAGGTGCTAAATATATCAATGTAGAAGCGGCTGGTACGTTGGAGACACAAATGCCAATCAAAGAAGACAGTACTTCCTTCATGGATTATAAAATAGAAGCGCAATTTATGGCGGCGGTCGATTTGATAGTCCCTGATAAGTTGATGACTATCCTGATTAAAGATTTGCAGTCCTCTGCTATTGAGTCGCGACCTGTCAACTACTTAGCCGACACCGAATTTTACAAGAAGACCATCACCGAATTATTTCCGCTAAGTAAGGATGTCAATAATGCCATCACAGGTCTTACATCGGGTACATTGGAGCTTCCTGCTAAGGTGAATAAGCATACTTTCTTGTTCAGTAATCTCCCGATGAAGTGGGATCCAGATTATCAATCTTTCGTGAGTTCGGGTAGTCGAATTGGTTTAGTGAGTATTCAAGGGGAGTTATTCAACTACACTTACAAAGGCTATGTCGAATTTAAAATGCCGACGAATGATGATGATCGCGTGTATATCTATTTGGAGTCGCCAAGCGGTAATTTTTATTACTTTGGGTTCAAAGCAGGTATCCTGAATTTGACTTCTAATAATGAAGATTACTTGAAAACATTGGAGGGACTGAAAGCAAAAGAACTCGTGAAGAAAATGAAAGATGGCGAGACCTATGAAATACAAATCGTAGCACCTTCTGTCGCTAATATGTTCGTCAATCGGGCGAAGGCGGCGCAGTAGGAGTGCTTTGTTATTAAGTACACTGTAATCTATTTAATTTACAGTGTATTAAGTACCCGTCAAAATTAATTACTTTGATAACGATAAGCCGAAGATCTCACAGATCTTCGGCTCTTTTCCTTATTCAATTAATCTATTCTTTCCCGCTTCAATAATCTATCTGGCCAAAAAAACAACCCAAATAAAACAGCCACACTAAGTCCAATAGTAGCAGGAACAATCCAAATCGCTTCCCAGTTTTTACTCATATCTGCGTAAGTATGTATATCCACGGTATAGCCTGCGATCAGTGAACCCATCCAAACACCTATACCTAGCGTGAGGAACAAAATGAAGCCCTGCGCGCTACTCCGAAGATAAGGCGGGACACTTTGATCAATAAAAATTTGTGCTGATAGCGAACTATACGTAAAACACACACCATGCAGCAACATTCCAATATAAAGCAAAGAAACCCCCGATCCCATATCACCGAAGGCAAAGCAAAAATAGCGCAAGCCCCAAGCCGTAAAACCAATCAGCATCAGCCACTTGATACCAAACCGTCGCAGCATAAAAGGTAGCGTTATCATCAATAAAATTTCTACGACTTGCCCTGAAGCCATTTTTAGCGTCGGTTGTGGCATACCAATATCTACCAGGTAGGCATTCACGAAACTATAATAAAAAGAAGCCGGCACGCGAATGAGCGTAATACATAGTACAAATACAAAAAAGGTACGATTCAGAACGAGGCGTTTCAAGTCGCTATTCCAAATTTGTCGGAAGGAAGCCCTTTGTTGTTAAAGAGGTGGCGTGTGCGGTAAGGCGAAGCAATAACCTGCCAGTACAAGCGAACCAATGCCGCCAAAAACCAACGTATTCGCAGAGGTTTCCCAAGCTAGAATACTCACTAAAGCACTAGAAAGAATAAAGCCGATTGTTCCCCATACGCGCGTATTCGCAAAGTCTTTTTCGCGCTCTTTACTATGATGAAATACCATGGAATTGGCCAAGGATAGAGTAGGGGTGAAGGCTAGACTTTGGAGCAACATTAAGGGATAAAATAAGGAAAAATCCTGCACTCGTGCTAACCATAGCAGCAAAAGCCCGCTTAGGATTTGTAAGAATAAGAGCAATTTATCGGTCGAAAAATAGCGGTCGGCTAAAATTCCTATCAAGAAAGGGGACACTAAAGCCGCCACCGCAGGACAACCATAGACCAAGCCTACTTGCACGCCATCGAATTGCAAGGTGTTGAGCATATACGTCCCTACCGTCACCATCCAGCCGCCCCACACGAAGTATTGCAAAAACATAAAGCCCGAAAGTAGCCATTGGGTTTTCTTTTTCATGGGGCGAATATCTGTTAGAATGCGTACAAAATTTAATAATCCGAGGTCTTATACAACCTACTTCCACTTTTCCTCGTTTTTTAGTCGAGTAATAGCGGCACTTTACCCAATTCCGAAAACAAGCTGATTCTTTTTGCGGTTATTACAGGCACAAGCAGACGACATGAAGCGGAATTTACAACGATTGTTTTTAGTATTGGTAGTGATGAGTATAGCGGGGAGCACACAAGCACAACTGCTACGTGGCTTAGTGACCTCCCAAGAGACGGGCGAAACGCTAATAGGCGTGAATGTGTATGTGGAAGGTACTGCCAAAGGAACGACGACCGACGAACAGGGCGTTTTTCGGATAGAATTGGAGGGTGAAACCTTGCTTACTTTTAGTGCATTGGGCTATGAATCGAAGGAATTGCGGATTGCGCCTGAAAAAGATAGCACCATTCAAGTCAAACTAAAGACCGCTTCTTTGGACTTGACGGAAGCTGTAGTTGCAGGCAAAAAAGAAAATGTCGGGAAGAGTATTATGAAGCGTGTGATTGCGAATAAAAAAAGCGCACTAAATCCTGAAATTGCTTATAGCTACGACTCTTACCTTCGCACGAGCATGGATAAGTGGGTAGAAAAAAAGAAACGCGATACCACCGAAGTAGAAGAAGGTTGGCAACCGGCCTATTGGAATGAAAGCTTTGCTCGACAGCATTATCAAGATAGAAAATTTAAGCGCGAAGTAAAAGCCGAACTCAAGCAAACAGGCGATAGTAATCTGCGAAATTCTGGCTCTACAGGTATTGATAGAGACTTTAATGGAACAGGAAAATATATTCAATACAATCCCTTGGAATATTTCAGGCAGCCACAAGATGCGATGCTTGATTTGTATGAAAATTCAATCAAAAATACCTCGCTTACCGATCGCCCAATTACTTCACCTTTGAGTAGCACGGCTGCTTTTGTCAATTATAAATTTAAACTAGTAGATATTCAAGAAATAGAAGGCGATTCCTTTTATGTGATTGATGTCGAGCCGCGTTTCAAACAAGAGCCGCTTTTTTCAGGCAAATTGGCGATTAAGAAGGATGGCTATCTCCTGAAAGAAGCGGTCTTGACACTGCCTTCGGGTGCGCTGAATGCAGCGACCGATTTCAAAATGGAACTGGAATACGCCCTTTTAGATGAGCAATATTGGCGACCTATTTATCGAAAATTTAATTATAATGGGAAAACCAATGGCAAGAAATATCAAGTAGAAACGCTTGCGAAAGATACCAGTTTCAACTTTAATCCTGTTTTTGAAAAGAATTTTTTTAATAACGAACTCATCGTCTACGAAACGAGCGCGCTAGAGCCTGATACGGTTTTCTTGCAGAAGATGCGCCCGAATAAATTGACTGCCAAACAGCAGAAATTCCAATCGGAGCAAGATAGCATTTGGCGATACCGACAAAGCCCAGAGTACTACCACATTCAAGATTCTATTTTCAATCACAACAGTCTGCTCGACTTTCTAGTGGAAGGAGTAGGGTGGAAGCGGCGCGAAAAAGGCATTACGCTTTATTTCAATTCGCTACTCGACAATATTCAGCCCTTTGGTGTAGGTGGCTATCGGCAAGGCTTTGGTGGTTCTATCAATAAAGAATTTTTGTCTTCCAATGAATTACGATTTGGCTATGATGTTAATTATGGTATTAAAAATGAAGATTGGAAAGGCGAACTGGATATTAGCTATACCTATCTGCCGCGCAAGTTTGCCCGCTTCTATGGCGAAGTCGGGAATATGTATGAAATGATAACCCTCAAT
This sequence comes from uncultured Saprospiraceae bacterium, assembly GCA_937959095.1. Classification (GTDB taxonomy): domain Bacteria; phylum Bacteroidota; class Bacteroidia; order Chitinophagales; family Saprospiraceae; genus JAAUTG01. The sequence continues at coordinate 981 of CALGLY010000471.1, read as the reverse complement.
CAATCTATAGAAGGGATTTTTAGTAGAAGTAATTTTATTCAGAATAAACACTTTGGATTTGGGCATTCCTTTGAAGTTAGTAATGGAATCTACCTCACAACGGACTTTGAATATGCAGATAAGCAATCTATAGAAGGGATAGAATTGACCAATTGGTCGGATGAATTATTCGGTAATCTGAATGCACCTGTAGCGTTTGAACGTTATCGCGGCTTGTTTTTCAATATGGAAGTCATGTTCAAATTCAATCAGCAATACATCACACGAGGGCGCAAGAAAATTGTACTCGGCACGCGTTATCCGACGCTGAAATTGATTTACCGAAAAGGCATCCCCAATATTGGACAATCGGAAGTCGATTTTGACCAGCTAGAAATCAACCTTTACCAGAAAACACTGCCTATGAAATACGGCAGCACCAACTGGAATGTGAAAGCAGGTAGTTTTGTGAATACGCGCAACCTGCGAGAGCTAGAATACCGCTTTATTAGAGGTTCGGATCGCTTTATTTTCTCCGATCCACTTAATAATTTACAGTTGCTCGGCCCAACGCTTTCTACGCCCAAGCCGTATTTCATGGGCAGTATTATTCATCATTTCGATGGCTTTTTCTTGGATAAAGTGCCACTTCTGAATCGCTTGCAGATGGAATTGCTAGGCGGCGCAGCTATACTAAGTGTGCCTGACGAAAACCTTACTCATGCCGAACTTTATGCAGGACTCGGCAAGAAATTCCGACTCTTCGGCGAAACGGTACAAGTGGCCCTCTATGCAGTCACGGCAGATAATAACCTAGAGCAAGCAGATATTACCTATAAGATTGGTTTTAATTTCTATCATGCTTTTAGTCAGCAGTGGGAGTATTAGGTACAATGAGTGAAGGAATGAATTTTGAATGAGTGAATGTATTGTTGAAACATCTTTCAGGGAAAGACGTAAATCTTACTAAGAATGACCATCTAAGTAATATTGAAAAACTTT
>CALGLY010000470.1 GCA_937959095.1 uncultured Saprospiraceae bacterium | reverse complement strand
TGGCGCGTGTTCTGTCTTAGTGGGCGAGCGCAGAGGAGAGGAAATGTTTTATCAATCCATGACCTCTTGCATCACACCTTTGGTGAATGTGCAAGGCAAGCACATCGTCACGATTGAAGGCTTGAATATGGAGGAACTTTCTCCTGTACAAAAGGCGATGGTGGATGCGTATGGAACGCAATGTGGCTTTTGTACGCCTGGATTTGTGGTCTCGCTGACGGGCTATTTATTGTCGTCCGAAACCGTTTCTTTGGAAGGCATCACTGCCGCTATGGATGGTAATATTTGTCGTTGCACAGGCTATAAAGGTATAGAACGAGCAGCCGAATTAATCATTAATCAGGTAAAAGCGGATATGCCTAAACTAAGCATTCCAAGCTTGCTTGCACAAAACTATATCCCTGCTTATTTCGCGGATATTCCGAAGCGATTGGAAGCCATCAAAACCGAAGAAACAGCGCATAATGGAAGCGTCAAACTCGGTGGCGGTACGGATTTATACGTTCAACGCCCCTGGGCGATGTACGAAACGGAGGCATTGCCTGTCTACGACCAAGCGTCCATGAAGCAGATTGAAATTGAGGATGGCGTATGTACCTTTGGTGCAGCACTCACGATGGGCGATTTGTATCGTTCCGAAATTTTCAAAAGCGCGCTGCCCGATTCTGATTATATTTTCAAATTGCTTTCTTCTACACAAATTCGCAATATGGCGACCATTGGCGGCAATCTCGTCAATGCCTCCCCTATCGGCGATTTCACGATTCTTTTATTGGCTTTGAATAGTCAAATTATCTTAGAAAAAGACGGTAAAAGAAGAAGCCTAGCCCTCAAAGAGTTTTACAAAGGCTACAAGCAAATTGACTTGAAAGAAGGGGAAATACTGGAAAAAATTCAGTTTGAGATTCCTACTGCTTCCTCCAAATTTCATTTTGAAAAGGTAAGCCAACGGAAATACTTTGATATTGCCAGCGTCAATCTTGCTTCTAAATTTGACCTAGAAAAAGACCGCATTCAAGCAGCACATTTAGCGGTGGGCGGTGTAGGACCAATTCCGACTTATTTGCATAAAACGGCTGCCTTTTTGCAAGGAAAAGCGATTACGGAACCTACGATTCGAGAAGCGATTGTTTTCTTAAATGAAGAAATTTCTCCCATAAGTGATGCGCGAGGCTCTGCCGAATACAAGCGACTTTTGGCACGACAGCTTTTTATTGCTCAATTTATGGCGGTGAAAGCGGAGGAGTTGGAGCTTGGGGAGATTATTGGGTAGGTTGGGTACAAGGAAAGAGAAAATAAATAGCACAGGAATGATTAAATTTATCCTGCTAAACTATTAATATGAAAATTGATATTGAAAAATATAGTCCGAATATTCAAGACGCAATAAATACATTTTGGGATACTCGAAATAAACAAAAGAAAGACCAAAAAGCTAAAACAATTAAAGATTCAGGTAATAGAAGTGCCGTAACAGGTGGAAAACAACTTGACGGATTTCTTGAATTGCTATCATTAGTTGCTATTGACATTGGAATTCCTAAAAGCTGTATATTCACGAAAGGAAATCATATTCCTGGTTACTTTAGACCTACCAAGGATTGGGATTTATTAATTATCTCTCCAAATAAAAAGTTAATCTCTGTAGTCGAGTTAAAATCTCAAGTGGGATCGTTTGGCAATAATTTTAATAATAGAACGGAAGAATCACTAGGAAGTGCCATTGATTTATGGACTGCATTTAGAGAAAAAGCTTATCCAAATCAAGTAGCGCCCTGGGTTGGGTATTTAATGGTAGTTGAAAAATCTATTAAATCAACATCTCCAGTAAGGATAAACGAGCCACATTTTAAAGTATTTAATGAATTTGTTGGAGGCTCGTACTTAGATAGATATAAAATCCTTTGTCAGAAATTAATTCTTGAAAGACATTACAATCATTGTTGTTTGCTTTGGTCGAAAAGTGATTATTCTTATGGGGATGTTTCGACTGATATTTCTATAGAATCATTCTTACACGCATTTATTGGACACCTTTTGGGACAGCTCAATGAATTTAAAAGCAAGGAGGATGAATAGAAAAAAGGGCAGAGAACATGGAGAAGTATTTACTAATTTAGATGTCGTTCATTTCATTTTGAATGAAGTTGGCTACACCGAAAATAGTAACCTAAAAGATGTAAGCATACTTGAACCTTCCGCTGGAACTGGAGTATTTGCTACCGAAATAATTAATAGATTAATTAAATCATCGAAGAAGTTCGACTTTGATTTTTTTGAAGCACTCAACAACAATGTTTCCTTTATAGAATTAAAAAAAGAGACCTTTGACCAATTAACATATAATATAAAAAATGTCATAGAAAATCGGGGTTATGATTCTGATAAAATAAAAAACAACCTATTCTATAATGGTAATTATTTAGAAATCGATTCCTTCAAAAAAAAGGATTGTATAGTAGGAAATCCTCCATATATAAGACACGAATTAATTGAATCTCAAGCCAAAAAACGCTATAAACAACAATTCAGAACTTTCAAGTTCAGAGCTGATATATATATATTATTTTATGAAAAATCACTAAATATTTTAAGCCCTACTGGTAAACTATCCTTTATTTGTTCGAACAGGTGGCTTTATAACCAATATGGACAGTTACTTCGTAAAAAAATAGCAAAAGAATTTCACCTCCAAAAATTAATTAATATTGAAAAATCAACCCCTTTTGATGAAGCGGTAATTGCCTATCCTTGCATTTCTACAATTACTAAAGAAAAGGAAGAATTTACCTATTACTTTGAAACAAAGTCAAAAGAAGTTGATTTCCAAAATATAAAATTGAGAAAAATAATCCCTCCCCAAAATGACTCTTGGTCGAATTTATTTTTAGATTACAATATCAACCAAGATGCGCTTTCAAGTATCTTGGAACAAGGGTTTAAAATTGGAATTGGAGTTGCAACTGGAGCCGATAAAGTATTCATAAAACATAGTTCGGAAATTAATGGGATAGAAAAAAGTAGATTAGTTCCTATTTTAAAATCAAAGGCACTCAAAGGCGATGAAATTTCATGGGATAATAGTTATGTAATTAATCCTTTTGAAGGTGGAGAGTTATGTAAATTAGACGATTATCCGCATTTAAAAAACTATTTGTATGCCAATAAAACGATTTTAGAAAAACGTCATATCGCTAAAAAAAATCCTAATAATTGGTTTAAGACAATAGACAAAATAAAATTGGAATTAGTAAGAACCCCTAAATTATTATTACCCGATTTATCTGGAAGTAAATTCTTGTTTATAGACCGAGGTAATTATTATCCACATCACAACATCTATTATATAACGCATGAGGATATTGATAATTTAAAACTATTAGCCTGTTTATTGATGTCTGAATTTGTTAAAAACCAACTATCTCAAATTGGTATTAGAATGAATGGAGGATTGCCACGTTATCAATCTCAAACCTTAAAAAAACTTAGAATTCCATTATTAAAATCTTTAAACTATGATACTATTTCCAAATTATTAAAATCGTATGAAGAAAAAAATATGGTAGAAATAAATAGAATTGTGAGAGCATATTGCGCTCAACAATGTATTTATGAAGCATAAAGATGCCCGCCTCTTCATACGCAGCTATTTAAGCCATTCTATAAAAACAGAAAACAAGAATAATTGAAAAAAACGACCTACATAATAATCTTAATTTTACTAATAATTGGAATACTATTATTTGAATTTATGGCAGTTAATTCAATGGTCAGTTTAACATATGAAACAAACGAAAAAGCAGATTGTATTTCTCTTATTTCAGGGATTAATTTGTGTAAAGCCATTAAAAAATTCCACTTATTAGCACTTATTTTTGGACTGACTTTAATTGGATTTTTAATGTATAGAGACCAACTTTTAAACCAAATTGAAGAAATAAAAAAAGACAAAGACACGCGATAAGAAACGCTATGACAAAGAAAAAAAAGACTTCCTTCAACGTAGATGCACCGCTACATGTAACGGGCAGAACGCAGTATTTGGATGATTTGCCAGAATTGGCAGGGACATTGTATGCCAAAGTCTATTATTCAAAAGTAGCGCATGGCTTGATAGAGGCGATTGATACGGCAAAAGCGATGGCAATGCCGGGCGTAGTACGCATCGTTTCGCATAAAGACATTCCGGGCGAAAATCAGATTGGAGGAATAATTCCAGATGAACCGCTACTAGCCGAAGAGGAAGTGCATTTCATCGGAATGCCGATTTTGTTGATTATAGCAGAGACGGAAGTCGTAGCGCACAAAGCTTGCGAAGCAATAGCAGCACAAATCACGCCAAAAGAAATCATCACCGACCCAATAGTAGCCTATGAGCGCAAGCATTTTTTGAGCGCACCCAAGACCTTTCAACTAGGCGATACGGAAGCTGCTTTTTCTAAATGCGAACATGTTTTTGAAGGAACAGCAGAATCAGGTGGACAAGAACACGTCTACCTCGAACCACAAGGCGCGTACGCGATTCCGAATGGAGATAAGAGCATAAAAATATATAGTTCCACGCAAGGCCCTACAGCCGTACAACGCACTGTAGCAAAAGTATTGGGCGTTTCGATGAATCAAATTGAAGTAGATGTCAATCGGATAGGCGGTGGTTTTGGAGGTAAAGAAGATCAAGCCTCTCCTTGGGCGGCGATGGTTGCACTCGGCACTTATTTGACGAATCGTCCTGTAAAATATATCCTAGAACGTGGCGAAGACCTGCAAATGACAGGCAAAAGAAACCCTTATAAAAGTCGCTACAAAATAGGACTAGATAAGGACTATAAGATAATGGCTTTCGAAGGAAAATACTTTCAGAATGGCGGTGCAGCGGCGGACTTATCGCCTGCTATTTTGGATAGAACCCTATTCCATGCCACGAACAGCTATTTTGTCCCCAATGTGAAAGCCGAAGCCTTTTCTTGTCGTACCAATTTGCCACCGAATACCGCCTTTCGAGGCTTTGGTGGTCCGCAAGGAATGTTCGTCATAGAATCGGCTATCCATGATGCGGCGCGACAGTTGGGCGTAGCACCGCATCGCATACAAGAAGCGAATCTTTTGGAGGAGGGAGAAGAGTTTTCTTACGGCCAAAAGACAGAAGATTGTGAAGCACAGCATTGCTGGTCGCAAGCGAAAAAGAGTTACAATTTCAAACAACTCCAAGCCGAAGTCGAGCAATACAATTCCGAACATAAATACACGAAAAAAGGCTTAGCGTTCATGCCAATTTGTTTTGGTATTTCCTTCACCAACACGATGATGAACAACGCACGCGCCCTAGTGCATGTGTATAGCGATGCGAGTGTAGGCATCAGTACGGGCGCGATTGAGATGGGGCAAGGCGTGAGTTCCAAG
>CALGLY010000469.1 GCA_937959095.1 uncultured Saprospiraceae bacterium | reverse complement strand
ATGCCCCCGCAAGTCACGAATTCTTCCTTGAAGGTTGTTTTTCCATGTACCTCGTACACATCATTCGTGAGGGTGGTGATGAGTTTATTCAAGCCTTTTTTGCCGAGTTCATTCCATTTTTTAGTGTCTGGCAATCCTGCCCGCTCTAGCAGATAGAACCACATCCGTTTCGGTAGATTGTAAGGACGAATATTGGGTAGCAATTTATTCGGATTCGTTGCCACGATTTCTTTTAAGTCATTTAATACCGCTTCGTAGTTGGGCACATTTATCCAATTGACTTGTGCCTTAAAAGCGTAGTCTTTTTCGCTTAAAAGCCGCGCCCCGAAAGAAGAGAGCTTTAGAATAGCTGGCCCACTCATGCCCCAATGCGTGATAAGGAGCGGCCCGTTCGCTTTTAGCTTCGTAGATTGTACACTCACCAAGGCATCTTCTACGACCACACCCATGAGTTTCTTGATCGCTTCTTTGGGCATATTGAAAGTAAATAGCGACGGCACGGGCGATTCTATTTTATGTCCCAAAGTCTCCAGCCAAGCTAAACCTGTGCGTTTAGGAGAGCCACCTGCTGCTACGATTACTTTGTCATAAAGGCGCGTTTTTTCTTCTTTTGCAAAGCTTAATCGTAGTTGTTCGCCCTTTGGTTCTATGGCGACGACTCCTTTGCCCAATTCTACTCCAATACCCAAGCGACGGACTTCGCGAAGCAAGCAATCTATAATGCTTTGGGAGCTATCCGATACGGGAAAGACTCGATTATCTGCTTCTGTTTTCAGGCGCACGCCCCGCGCCTCGAACCAGGCTTTTGTATCTTGATTATTGAATGTTCGGAAGGCTTTCTTTAGCTTTTTTTCGCCTCTTGGGTAGCCTGCTGCCAGGATTTTGATGGTAGCACAGCCATTCGTCACATTGCAACGACCACCGCCCGATATTTTGACTTTAGAGAGTATCTTTTTTGATTTTTCTAATAAGACGACCTGCGCATCAGGATAGTTTTCCTTTGCTTGTATGGCTGAAAAAAAGCCTGCCGCACCACCGCCTATTATTGCTACTTTCATCTCTTGTGTATTCGAGACGCAAGTATAGGACTAAAAAAGGGCTTCTCCTAAAAAATTGGATGTGGGCAAAATTAAGGATGGGATGTAGGGAATTTTGTATTTTGTTGAGAGCTATTAAGCTTTAAGCTGCAAGCGTTGTTTTCAATGCGCTATCTACTTTTTCTAAATAACTGACTTTAAATGCTTCCACGGGAATACCTACATGAGAAAGCTCTGTTTCTACATCTACATCGGTATTGTTTTGGTGAATCCAGATATTTTCATCGGTTGTTTGCAAGTGAAATACAATATGATGCACATAACGTTTTTTCAGCCAACCCATTGCAATCAATACAAATTCTGTTTTGGCTTCATTTATGACCAAATGATGCTGTATATGGGCTAGTTTTTTAGAATCTATTTTGGTGTAGTCTTCTAGCCATTTTTGGAGGGCTGCTTTGTATGCTTTTGTTATTCGTGCCATGTTACTATATTTTCATTTTCAATATTAACTACTACGAAAGCTATGCCATGTTCAGCAATGCGTCGCTTAGTAAACTCTATATTCAATAGTTGGTTATAAACACTTTCATCTATAGCAATATAGAGCATTCTGTCTTGTTCGTTTTCATCTTCTTGTAAAGTAGAACGATAATTTAAAAATTGACCAAGCGCAGTATGAAAACTATTGAGTAAAGAAGAGGAGAAGGTTTTGATTTCTACTGCTATTCGTTGCCCTGCACGCTCTGCACCAATCATATCTTCAGCACCCAAATCAATCTCAAAGTACTTTTCTTTACTACCTATCAAATACACAATTAATGGGTCATCTGTCACTAACCAACCGTCTTTTTCTAATGCATTTTTAACTGCATAATGTATGGAATCTCGTCTAGCCATTACTTGATTTTACACCAAGTTAAGGTATTTTGCAGAGATTTACAATTTTACTTTTTGAGAGAACTATGAGATTAACTATAGTAACTAATCAACAAATTTTGTAAAAAGGGCTAAAGATTTAGAACATGTTGGGAAATTTTATTTTGAACTAAAGTCAATTTTCGAAAGACACATTGAAATATTAGCTAAAAGCAAAAATGTTTGAGAGTGTTCACTAAAGTGTGTCCGTAAAAAAAGGACTACCTCCAACCCATTTCCCTTTGTCAGCAGACAGACTTTCAAAAACAAAATTGTCATTTTTCTTACTTTAACACTAAACGGTCTTGCTTTTATCTCTAAAATGTGATTACTTGCACCTACTTACAAATGTGTAAGGAAGAAACAAATTCCATGCAGGTATCAGCAAGTTTTGGCTCTACAATCTAATTATATTAGGGCTTTGATTCGGAGTAACTAAGGCGGGCCTCAGGCTGTTGACTTGTCCAGCTTCTTCTTCGGAAGACAAGGGGATTACTGAACCATTCTGGCTGCCCTATCCATGTCTATCGCGAGGGTCCAAAACACCCTTGATGCTTGTGTGGGATTTTTCTTTTTCCCTCTAACAAACTCAAAAAACCTTATTGGAAGAAAAAACAACTACCCTAAAATGACCAATTTATTAATTTAACTTTCCTTATTCTTTGTCATTTTTTGAGCTACAGGCAACTGTTGTAAAACAATCAAAATCAATTGTTCTGCTTTGAAGAACTTACTGACATAGTGAATATTATTCAATACAAGGATACTTCCCCAATTCCTCCACAGAAGCAAAGTAACTTATTTTCTGTCCATTACTTAATTTGTGAAATCAAAAGAGGATTTAATTTTTTGAACAACACTTAGATTGTACTTTTGTGCGAAACAAACGCATCGAATGAATAAGCAATATAAATATGATCTTCGTGGAGTATCCGCTACTAAGGATGAAGTACATGCAGCCATCAAAGATTTGGATAAAGGCTTGTATCCGAATGCTTTTTGTAAAATACTGCCCGACTTTGTGGCTGGAGATGCGGATTACTGCAATATCATGCATGCTGATACAGCAGGCACAAAAGGCAGTCTTGCCTATATGTATTGGCGCGAAACGGGCGACTTGAGCGTATGGAAAGGCATCGCGCAGGATGCTATAGTGATGAACTTGGATGATATGGCTTGTACGGGTTGTGTGGATAATATTGTACTCTCTTCTACCATTGGGCGCAACAAAAACCTGATTTCGGGTGATGTGATAAGCACCATCATTAATGCGACGACGGAGATAGCCGAAGAGATGGCAAAATATGGTGTACAGATTCACTTGGCAGGCGGCGAAACGGCAGATGTGGGCGACATCGTGCGGACGATAGATGTGGGCTATACTGCCTTTGCACGAATGAAACGATCTGACCTCATTGTCAATAACATTCAAGCGGGTGATGTAATAGTGGGAATGGCAAGCTACGGACAAGCAAGTTATGAAGATAGCTATAATGGCGGCATGGGCAGTAATGGCTTGACCTCTGCACGACATGATGTATTTGATAAAAGTTATGCCGAAAAATATCCCGATAGTTTTGACCCTAATACGCCTAAAGAAGTCATTTATCTAGGAAAACAATTCTTGACGAATAAGGTGAATATAAATGGGACTGCAATTGATGCTGGCAAATTGGTGCTTTCGCCTACTCGTACCTATATGCCCGTATTGAAACAACTTTTAGAAAAGCATCGCGGACACATCAGCGGCATGATTCATTGCACAGGTGGCGCACAGACGAAGGTGCAGAAATTCATTAACAATAAACGGGTTGTAAAGAACAATCTATTTGACTTGCCACCACTTTTTCAACTCATTCAGGAGGAAGCAAAAACGGATTGGCGGGAGATGTATCAGGTCTTCAACATGGGACATCGCTTGGAAGTGTATTTGAAAGAAGAGCATGCGCAATCGGTTATTGATATAGCGAAAAGCTTCAATATTGATGCTCAAGTTATCGGCTATGTAGAAGAAGCCAAAGGCGAACAAGTACGAATTGAGAGTGCCTTTGGAGTGTTTGATTATTAATCAGCTCTTAGCGGTTGGCAATTGACTACTCCTCAGAAGTGCAAAGTCAATTGCCAACAAGCCAACAGCTAATAGCCTACTATGCTTTCCATTCTGCTTCCTATTTATAATTTTGATTGTCGTGTTTTGGTGCAAGATTTGATAGTCCAATGCGAAAGATTAGGCATTGTCTACGAAATCCTATGCTTCGATGATTGTTCTTCGGAAGACTACCAAAGAATTAATCAATCCTTATCGAAGTATGAAAAGCTAAGTTATCATATTCAAGCCCAAAACCAAGGACGTTCTCGCAATAGAAATCAACTCGCAGTAGCGGCACGATACGATTATTTGCTCTTCATGGATGGTGATTCAGGTGTGGTGCGTGCGCAGTATATTTCAGATTACATAGAAGCAGCTTCGCCGAATACAGTACTTTATGGTGGGACTTTTTATAGAGAAGAACCACCCATAGATGAAAGTCTTGTGTTGCATTGGAAAGTAGGCCGCAATCGAGAACAAATGCCTGCTAAAACCCGACAAGAGCAGCCTTATGGACGCTTCACGACTAATAATTTCTTGATATCTAAAAAGCTATTTCAAAGCATCCAATTTGATGAAAGTATCCGTCAATATGGGCACGAAGACACTTTGTTTGCACAAGCCTTACAGCAGCGTGGCATTTCTATTCAGCATCTCGATAATCCTTTGGAGCATCTTGGCCTAGAAATCAATTCGGTCTTCTTAGAGAAGTCTGAGAACGCCATCCAAAATCTTGTACAATTGGCACAAGATGGGAAGACAATCGAAACGCGCTTGTATAGTATGTATCTAAAATTGAAAGCTTGGCGAATGGCAGGGGTTTATCTACTTTTCTTTCGCTTGATACAACC
>CALGLY010000468.1 GCA_937959095.1 uncultured Saprospiraceae bacterium | reverse complement strand
GCAACCAATTATTAGTATACGCCCCTCCTGGATCGTTGGATTGAATCAAAATCTTCAAAGAACCGTCGGATTCATAGTGGAAAGGCTTGCTATAATCATGTCCTAATGCCGCAGGGCTAAGGTCGAACAAATAGCCTTCTTCGTTGTAGATAGTCAATGACCAAAACGCTTGATTCGGTGGAATTGCTGGAACATTTTTAGATGGATCTTTTTCAGATGGCACTCCTGGAAAAGTCATGGAGTATCGATTCGCAGTACCGCCCATCAATGGATTCAAACTGCTATCGACCAAACATTTGAAGTACACTGCATCAGCACATAAATTAGCACCTAGTCCGATATAAGCGACCATTGCCCGCTCTTGATAATTTATTCCATAGTTCGCAATACTCGGATCGTTCAAACTCGACCATTCTGCATCAGAGCTAGAAGACAACTTATCTAAGACCTTGAGGGTAGCTCTTGGAATCAATCCCATTGCTATCATTACCGCTTCACTAAAGACCATATCTTGAAAGGGAACTTCTGCATCAGGTCCTACCCCAATTTTAGCAAATTGAGCCATCGCTGGTGCATCGTCCTCCGTAGGAGGATTCGTAAGCAATAAGGTATTCAAGCGTTCAAAGTAGTCCGTGATAGACATCTTCTCTACAAGCGTATTGGGAGAGGTGTCATCAATATTTGTTACCGTTCCCGCAGGTGGTGCGTAGCCTGTCCCCCAATCTTTCAATGGAATCAAAGAGAGTCCTTTTTGCAGGTCAGCGACTAGTTTTCCATCCGTATTCGGGTCATTTACCTGAAAGCGACCTATTATCCAAACCATATCGGTCGGAGATTCTATTATATTCACCAAGTCTGGAATGTTTAAATCTGCTGGTAGCGCATGTCCTTTGCGTTTGATGATGTAGTTTCCGCCTGCTGTTTCTCCTGTTCTTTTGCCTGGTGAGTTTGGAATCGTATTCGTAAAAGCATCCAAGAGTGGCATCATGTAGTATTCCAAATCCGTTTTTGGAATGGTCATGACGAGTGGTCCATCTCCCAAGTCTAGAAATGCAGAGGAGTAGTACGTATCACAATTGGGGCGCACTACTGCCGTCATCGTATAGTCTGGAAATTGACTTTTGTTAGCAAACTGATTAATCGGCGCACCATTAGAGGTGGGACCTTCGTAATTGGTTCGTTGCTCTTTCGTAATATCCACTAAGACTAAGGGCAGCCCATAAGTAAAGGCTTGTGTAGCGATATTAACAAAATCAGGTGTTGGTGTAGTCGTATTAGGCACGACAATGGACGGTGTGTTCTCAATTAAAGTTGACATGAAAATAAAGATTATGATAATTAATAAAAATGGATTTGAATATGTGCCACGCCTTAATTAAACGGGTAGTTATAGGAGCTAGATTTTTTCGATAGTTTTGCTTTAAAAATCTGCGCATCCGTACGGACGTAAAGATTTTTAAAGTAAAAATAGCGGAAAAAGATGCTGATCTAAGCCTGTTTAATTAAGGTGAGGCACTTATGTGTATCCTCTTTTGGATGATGCAAAAGTAGGGCGGTGGGAAAGCTCATTCGTTCATCTTTATAAATGCGGATAGCCGTATTTATGAATACGGACACCTATGTTTCTCTAGAAATGGCTAAGTTGTGCTTACAAACACAATCTATGAACACACCCACCTCTCATCGACGCGACATTCCATTTTTCCATCAAAAAACGGAAGCAGAATTTCAGCAAGACTCAACAACTCAATGAAAATGAAAAAAATAATTGCGCTTCTCCTATTGTTCGGGTTCGTTGTGGTAGCCATCCAATACCTGAAAAGCGATTTTCAAAAAGCACCGCCTACGCTCTACTTCAATGGAAATATTATAACTGTTGATGATAAACAACCTCTTGCAACTGCCATGCTTGTAGTCGATGGAATCATTGAAGCTATTGGCGATAGTGCATCGATTGATTATGCAGGCATCAAAAACATCCAAAAGAGAGATTTAAAAGGAGCTAATGTACTGCCAGGTTTTATTGATGTGCATACCCATTTTGCCTTATCCATGTTTATGTCAGCCATGCACGACTTATCGGGTTTCAAGCATGATACGAACAAAGCCTTGTGGCAACACTTTGAAGATCTTACTAAAAATGCTGTGGACGGAGAATGGCTGATTTTTAAAGGACTAGACCCCATTTTAGTGGAAGATTTAGAGCTACCAACAATGGCTTATTTGGATAGTATCGCGCCCAATAATCCTGTTGTGATTTTTAGTCAAAGCCTGCATAGTTATCTCGCCAATTCAAAAGCTTTCGAGAAAGCAGGGATTAGTACGACTACGCCGAATCATTCAAGTCATAGTTTTTATCAACGGGATAGCTTGGGCAACTTTACGGGATTAATCGTTGAACAGGAAGCCTTAGTTGAAACTAAGAGCTTGTTGGGGATTTTCAGGAAGGAAAAAAATCCAATATGCTCTAAAGCAGTGAAATAGTCTTTTTGCTCCAAAGTTTATTCAATAGCGCCTAGTACATAACAGAAATTTCTTTGCATTCATGACTACTTCTTTTTCCAGTTTTCTTCGTTCCAAAATCGGGCTTCATAACCAGTTATGTTCCCAATTTTGCGCCTGCTTGTAGCAGACAAGCCTCGAATACTAAAAAAATAAGTTTAGTCAAAATACAAATAAATTTCTGTTACAGTGTACTAGTTTTAGCGACATTTACAAAACTGATATTTTCTCATTCCTAAAACTAAGTGCTCTACTTATATTCATTCATAGATTTAGGGGATTTGTAGAAAATAAGCTACCAAAACCTGCCCGACAAGCGGAGCAGGCGGGTTTTGCGAAGCTATTTTTTCTTTAAGCAAGGCTTGTCTGCT
>CALGLY010000467.1 GCA_937959095.1 uncultured Saprospiraceae bacterium | reverse complement strand
GAACAGTTAAGTGTAGGATTTTTGTTTTGTAATGAGGCAAAAAACACAGGCATAGCCTTAGCTACGACGAGTATTTTTAACGAAATTACAAGACAAAAAGACAAGCATAACTGTTTAGTTAATTAGTTTTTCATTACTAAGGCATTTTGAATTTCTTTTTTTCCTACTACGAAGTATTATGGCAAAGAAGATATTTAAAGAAGAACAGCAATTTGGAAGTATAGATATTGTCCTATTTATTCTATTTTTCATGCTTTTGACTCTAGGAAAATTAGTCCGCGAAGTAAGTGTACACAATGGATCAAATACCGAAGGAATTCTCTGTTTGCTCCTCCTATGCTTAGGTGTTGGGAGTATTTGGATGCTCTATAGTTTGAAGATGAAAGTAGCCATATTAGAGGATGGCATCAAATTTAAAATGACTCCTTGGCATAATAATGCTCAAAAAATAGCTTGGAACGAAGTGGAGACTTGTTCGGTCGTGAAAACTTCTGCTGCAGCACAGTGGCATGGTGGAAATATTTCGTTTGGTCGGCAGAAAATTTTTAGTCTTTCGGGTAGAAATGGCTTACATCTTGTTAAAAAAGATGGCACGGAGTACTTCATTGGTTCTCGCAGATTAGTGGAATTGGATGAAGCAGTAACTTCTGCCTTTGATGCAGCTAAAGCAAAGTCTTCTTATCATCGAGTACCTGAAGTTGCAGTACCGCAATCGGCATCTATTTTGTTGCGTCCGATTTAAGCTGTGATTTACCATGATAAACCCAACCCCAAATCACTTTGAACCGCTTTTTGTCCAAAGTCTAGCATAAAGTAACGTCCAAGTATTAGGGAGTTTGCAGAAAATAATCTACCAGTTCGACAGTGAGCATTTTTCGCGTAAGTAATTTAAAAAAGCGTTGCATGGTCTGCACCACGAAACTATTTTTTATATTTTTTAGGCGGGCAATTATCCTGTCCAACTGGTAGATTATTTTTTACAAATTCCCTTACTTACTGCTTAATAAAACTCTTGCTCATCAATAAGCCATCTTGACGAATACCTAATACATAAAATCCCTTAGGCAAATCACCTATAAAAATTTCACCTTGGTTTAGTCGCATATTGAATCTATCAGGGCGAATTACTTTCACTAATTGTCCTAAATGATTATATATTTGCAAGACCTCACCATCGTATAGAGCAACTTCGGTAAGTTGGAAATTGATATATTCCTTAGCAGGATTTGGCCATGCTAAAAGCGTACTATTTTTCACATCGCCAAAAGTAATATTTATGATGCGACTATACTCAAAAGTATCATCTCGATCAATTTGCTTTAGGCGATAATAATTTACGCGTTCCAGAGGAGAACTATCGCTCCATTTGTAATCTTGTACTTCGACCGTAGTCCCACTCCCCTTTACAAAATCAAGGACTTGCCAAGTAATACCATCTTTACTTCGTTCTACTTCAAAACCAGCATTATCTATTTCAGAAGCAGTTTTCCAACTCAAAAGCACTTGTTTATCCTGAATGGCACCTTCAAAAGAAATAAGTTCGACAGGAACGGGCGTACATACATTCATCGTATAATTTAGTGCATCGCAACCCGTAGCACAGGTCGCTGCATCAGGAGATTCCACAGGAGGAGTCGGATCTGGCGGATCAGCTGGTGCGCCTGTGCATTGGCAAAAACCAAAGGCAAAAGCACTTCCTGTATACATGAAACTCGTACATAAATCGCTACATTCCATAGCAGTAGCAGGACCACCTGGAGGAATAACTAAGGGATCGGGTAAGCCTGTCGCTCCTGAACAAACACAGTCGCAGGCTTGTGCTTGAAGGGAAAAAGAAAAACAGACGGATAAGGCTGCAATAAGCAAACCTCTAGTGATAGGTTGTATCTTCATTTTTTGTAAAACTAGTGACTCAAATCAGCTTGCAAACTGATTTGCTAAAATTGAATTAAAGTTAATAGCAAAATAAAGAAGAATATAAGAAGAAATACCATCCAATATGCCCATACAAACTTACTAAAAAAATAAGACATGACTCTAGGTACAAACTAATAAAAAGCTGTATATCAACAGATTAAAAAAAATAAAAGTCTATGAAAAACAGAAGCCTATATTACTTCTAGTGTAATGTGCCTATTCAAATAATAATCCACATTCTCTTGTACTACTATATCGAGTGGTAAGTATTGTAGTGATACAATCGTTTCTTTTAATAAGAGATGCTTAAAGAGGCTCATCACTCCTTCATAACCTTGTTCCACGGGATTTTGATTAATAAGGAAGTGTATTTTTTGTTGCTTTAGGTAATCTAAATTCGGTTTTATGAGGTCAAAGCCGACAATTTTAATAGGTCTGTCTGTTAGTTCTTGAAGTGTATCCACCAACTTATAAGCGCGAGAATTCGTTACAAAAATACCATATAAATCAGGATGCTGTTTCAGTAGATCTTCTACAGAGGTACGAAGTGCATCTGTATTATTAAAGTATTCAAAGTCGCTACGAATAATATTGATTCTCTTTTTGTTGTTTTGTTCAAAATACGCTCTGACTCCTGCTTCTTTTTTATGTAAATGATGCGCGGCCTTGGTACTAAAATCCAAATTTAAGATACAAGCAGTTTGAGTATTATCCAATCCAAAGTCGAGCAATCGAGCACCTAGCACACCACTCTGATAAGAGTCTTGTCCAATATAACATAAAGGCTTTCCGCCTTCTAATTGCGTATTAATCATAACGCTTGCTATACCTGCTTCGGCTGTTTTTTCTAGTAGCCACCTCGCTTCTTCTGCAAATAAAGGCGGAAATAAAACACCTTGCACCTCCTCATTCAATGCCTTTTTTGCTTGACTTAGAAAATGTTTTGGATTAAAAGAATCAAAGTAGAAATGCGTAGCTAATAAACCATAATGCTGAACGGCTTTGAGGGCTTTTTGAGTGCCTTCATCCGTTTGTTTCCAATAGGGATCTTTACTAGGAGCAGGTAGTAATACTGCTATCCGCACCGTTTTGTTATAGGCTAAGGCACTTGCAATCAAATTACGTTCGTAACCCAATTCATCCATCACTTCTAGTACGCGCTTTTTCACAACAGGTGCCACTTTGCCTCTATTGTGCAATACCCTATCCACCGTTCCTGTCGAAACGCCCGCCTTATCTGCTATATCCTTTATGCGGACTCGTTTTTTCATTTTTTTTAGATGTGAAATTTTGAGACATGATACTTAAGTACTCGGATATATTTATTCTCAATTTAAAACAGGACTATTTTCCGCCTAATTTCACTTTGAAAATCCTTAGAGAACGTAGGCTATCTGCGGTTTTCAGAGTAAAATTATACGAAAAATATCCTCTGTTTTAATTTTAACAATAAATATGTCCAAGTACTTAATCCAATCCGAAAACCGCTTTTTCCTTAAACGCTGGCTGTCTTCCTTTCTCAAATAGAAAATCGCCAACAACCAAATAATCCATCTCGGTACTCATAAAACAACGATAAGCATCTTCAGGAGTACAAACAATCGGTTCGCCGCGTACATTGAAGCTCGTATTGATGAGTACGCCATAGCCTGTCAACGCTTTAAAAGCTTGCAATAATGCCCAATAACGCGGATTCGTATGTTTGCTCACTGTTTGGATACGCGCCGAAAAATCAACATGCGTGACCGCCGATAGTTCAGAACGCGGTATCGCCAATTTCTCTTGCATTGGTAGCGCAAGATACGAACTTGGTAGCGATTTCCGAATTGCATCTTGCACAGGCACTACCGTGAGCATATAAGGTGCGGGGCTATCCGTCTGGAAATACTGCGCTACATCTTCCTCTAACACCGAAGGTGCAAACGGACGAAACGACTCCCGATATTTTATCTTTAGATTGATGACGCGTTGCATCTTTTCACTTCGTGCATCGCCTATGATGCTGCGCGCTCCCAGGGCACGCGGGCCAAACTCCATACGTCCTTGCATCCAACCGATGACGTTGCCTTCGCTGATGAGCTTTGCTACTTGCTCGCAAAGTTCTGCTTTCGACTCGAATTGCTGAAAAGGGGCTTTGTAGCGTTTTGCCATTCGTTCTATAAAAAAGGGAACATAGTGCGGCCCAAGATACGCGCCTTGCATGGCATCGCTTCCTGCTTTGATACTTCGTTCCTCTTCAAAATAAATATGCTGCGCTGCCAATGCTGCTCCCAATGCACCACCTGCATCTCCTGCCGCAGGCTGTATGAATATGTCTTTGAATAAACCTGCTGCTTGCAATTTTCCATTCGCTACACTATTCAATGCTACACCACCTGCCATACATAGATAATCGGCATTGGTGAGGCGTTTTGCTTCTGCTGCCATTTTCAGCACTATTTTTTCGGTAATGCGCTGAATCGCCAATGCCATATCGCAATGTTGTTGTAGCATCTCCGATTCGGCAGCGCGTTTAGGCAAACCGAATAACTTCTCCATCTCTTTATCCGATACCATCCGCAATTTTGTCGGATAGGTGAAATACTTCGGATTCATCCAGATAGAGCCATCTTCTTTTATGTCTATTAATTCGCTTTCGATCAGCTTGAAATAGCGTTTAAAATCAGTACTTTCAGGGTTTCCATAAGGCGCAAGTCCCATTAATTTATATTCGCCTGAATTAACTTTGAAGCCCAAGTAATAGGTGAACGCCGAATACAATAAACCTACCGAATGCGGAAATTTCATCTCTTTCAAAATCCGGATTTGCTTGCCTTTTCCTTCGCAGATCGTGGCAGTTGCCCACTCCCCTACTCCATCAATAGTTAGGATGGCTGCATGCTCAAAAGGCGATGGATAAAAGGCACTCGCTACATGAGAAAGATGATGCTCTGGAAAAAGCAACTTCAGTTGCTTTTTATCATATTCTCCTACCTCCTTCAAGCCATCATAGAGGAGCTTTTTGAGGAACATTTTCTCTTTTAGCCATACTGGAATCGCTTTCAAGAAGGATTGCCAGCCTTTGGGCGCATAGTTATAATAGGTTTCTAGAAGGCGTTCAAACTTTAGCAAAGGCTTATCATAAAAGACGACGGCATCGAGTTCATCTATCGAAAGTCCTGCTTCTTCTAAGCAATATTGGATAGCATTTTTCGGAAAACTAGCATCGTGCTTGTTTCGTGTAAATCGCTCTTCTTGTGCGGCTGCTACAATACGTCCTTGCTGTACTAATGCAGCTGCGGAATCGTGATAAAAAGCCGAAATACCGATAATATTCATATCTTTGAACTATGCTTTATAACTGCTAAATTGTTTGGAAATACATGGAAACACTCAAAGATATTTATAAATTCTTGATGGCTCGCAAGAAATATTGGTTATTTCCCATTGTATTGGTCTTGCTCCTACTAGGCGTATTAATTGTGATTGGTGGTGGTTCATCAGTTGCCCCCTTTATTTATACCTTATTTTAGATGCAACAACCCATCGAAACTTGGAAAACGCTACTCGTTATTGTAGTTGGTTTATTGGTCTTGCATTTCCTTTTTGGAAGTGTGTATTTGCTTTATGCTTCGCTTATTATAGGACTTTCTTCGGTGCTTTTTCCTGCATTGGGGAGGTTTATTGTGAAAGCATGGATGGCAATTGGGCAAGTATTGGGGCGCATCAATGGTAGTATTTTATTATCTATTGTATTTTTTATTATGCTCTTCCCTATTGCCTTATTGTATCGCTTCTTTAATAAGGATGCACTGCGTTTAAAAAATAAATATGATTCGCTTTTCGTAGAACGTAATCATACTTATGAAAAAGAAGATTTGGAGAATGTGTGGTAAGTGCTGGGACAAAAATGTCTCTCACCGAAATAGTGAACTTAAGGGAATGGGTAAGCAATGACTACATCAACAGCTAAGAGCAATTTGGTGTAAGGGAATCGGCAAAAAATAACCTACCCATTATGGCGTAGTTATTTTTTGCCGATTCCCTAAAGTACTGCTTTTGGGTTTCATTTCTCAAAATCTACCGATCCTCCAAAAATTCATCTACTCTTCTCAAAAAATCTTACCTTCGATTATGTTTTCTAGATTAGATCATATAAAAATAACTTTCTTGATTATTGTCCTATTTGGATACCTCTCCAGTTTAGCACAAGACTATGATTATATTCAGTATACTACCGATAGTGGCTTGCCTACCAACTATGTCTATGGCGTGGTAGAAGACGACAATGGCTATATTTGGATCTATACCGAAAATGGTATCTCTAAATTTGATGGTTATACTTTCCGAAATTTTTCCGTGAAAGATGGCTTACCTACCAATGATA
>CALGLY010000466.1 GCA_937959095.1 uncultured Saprospiraceae bacterium | reverse complement strand
AACCCTGCATTCCAACCAAAGTCTGCTTGTCCTCGATTGTCTGTATCGTTCCAAGCTGAATAACCGCTTATAGTTATGGCTTCTATGCTGTTATGCAAGAGGTAACTATAAAAGCCTCCTATATCTAAAGAGAGGTAAGAGTTTGGTTTGAAATTTAGCATAGGATTTATATCAATATAATTAGGATGGATAGCCAATAACTTCCAATCAGCAACAAATAAACGAGAATTATTAACCTTCGAACCTCTTTTACTGTAGTCCAAATGCACTTGTGCTGACCATTGTGCTGCGATTTCAAATTGTCCCCAAAGTCCAAATGTGAGTTGTGGATTATGAAAGTCCGTATAGTAGCTTTCAGAATAATCACTAGGTAGTTGTTCTCCTATTTTACTAAGAGTAAGTCCACTTTTTGCACCTAAGCTAAATTGTGCGGCAATCGGTTTGAAACTATAAAGCAAAAAGGCAAGAATAAAAATAAGTCGTAGCATATTATATAAGTTATTTTAGGAGTGAAGTTATTAATTTTGAGCGAGGATTATAAATTTCTGTTGTGCTATAAAATTATAAACACCGCTTGGAAAATATATTAACAGCTAGTAGAAAAGAATCAAGTAAGCCATTTCTTAACCTAGGTCAAGGCTTTCTATTTTTAATCTCCGTTTCTTTGTATTCATCTTTAACACACTTGCGTTTTAGAGGATGAAAGGAGAAGGAACACGACACAAAAGTCCTTCTACCCTTTACTAAAATAAAAAGACGATATGATATTAGAGACGGATTACTTGATAATTGGAAGTGGCGCAGTAGGCATGGCGTTTGCCGATGTGCTAGTGGAAGAAACAGATGCCAACATCATTATTGTGGATCGTTATGCTAAGCCTGGTGGACATTGGAATGTGGCTTATCCCTTTGTCACTTTGCATCAGCCGTCTCAATATTATGGTGTGAGTTCTAGAGAATTGAGCAAAGGTCGAAAAGATGCTACAGGACTCAATAAAGGACTATACGATTTGGCAACAGGAGCAGAAGTAAGTGCTTATTTTGATGATGTGATGCGCCATCAATTTCTGCCAACAGGCAGAGTGCAGTATTTTCCTTTGTGTGAATATAAGGGCAATTACAAATTTACCTCCAAAATGACGGGCGAAGAATATGAGGTAAAAATCAATAAGAAACTCATAGATGCGACTTACCTAAAAACCTCCGTGCCATCTACGCATACGCCTAATTTTAGCATTGCGCCAGAAGCACAGTTTATACCGCTCAATGATTTAATTAAAATTACAAAATCTCCGAAAGGCTTTGTGGTGATTGGTGGCGGAAAAACAGGTATTGACGCTTGCTTGTGGCTGCTCGAAAATCGAGTAAATCCAGATCATATTACTTGGATTGTTTCTAGAGATGCCTGGTTACTTGACAGGCAAAACACCCAACCGACCGAGGAATTTTTTGAGTCTTCGATAGGTATGCAAGCAGCTCAATTTGAAGCAACTGCCAAAGCAACTTCTATCAGCGATTTATTCGAACGATTGGAAGCGGCAGGAGTGCTTTTGAGAATAGACAAGACCGTACAACCAAAGATGTTTCATGGGGCTACGATTAGCCAAATGGAATTGGAACAATTACGTCGCATCAAAAATGTCGTGCGAAAGGGTAGGGTGCAAAGCATCGAAAAAGACCGCATTGTATTCAAAGAAGGAAGCATCCCGACGAGCGCGGAACACCTGCATGTCGATTGCTCGGCTTCTGCTCTTAGTTATAGTCTAAAAATGATTCCAGTCTTCAATGGAGATGTCATCACGCCACAAACGGTGCGCTCCTATCAACCCATTTTTAGCGCGGCATTTATTGCACATATAGAAGCGACACAGGAAGACGAAAAAGAAAAAAACCGACTTTGTAGCGTAGTACCGCTCCCCAATCACGATACCGATTGGATAAGAATGTTGGCAGGCATGATGATGAATCAATTCAATTGGTCGCAGGATAAAGAAATTCGGACTTGGCTAACGAATAATCGCTTGGATGGCTTTAGTAAAATGGTGAGAGGAGTCTCGAAAGAAGATGCAGCAAAGCAGGCAATTTTACAAAAACTAAAAACCTACGCCATGCCGGCCATGATGAAACTTCAGCAGTTCATCACAGAACTAGATGCAGCAAAAAACGAGCAGCAAAGCTTTAAAAACCCACAATTTCAAGTAAAAAGAGACGCTTTTTTCAAAGGACGTTTAGCAGAAATGCCTACGCAAGCATTGGAAATAGAAGCCGGGGAAATACTCGTAAAAATAGACAAATTTGCCTTTTCTGCGAATAATATTACCTATGCCGTAGCAGGCGATCAATTGGGTTATTGGCAATTTTTTCCGCCTATGGGAGAAGATGCTGATGGTTGGGGCGTGATACCCGTTTGGGGCTTTGCGGATGTGGTTGCTTCGCAAGCAGAAGGCATTCCTGTAGGGGATCGGCTCTTTGGCTATTTTCCACCTGCTAGTCACCTGAAAATGAAAGCCACCCATGTTTCTGACCGTCAGTTTGTAGATGGTGCAGCACATCGTTCGAAGTTGCCAAAAGGCTACAATCTATATCGAAGAGTGAAGGCAGAAGCTGATTATACGCCTGAAACGGATAAGATGCGCGCCTTGCTCTATCCTTTATACTTAACCTCCTACTGCATTTGGGATTTCCTGAAAGAACAAAATTGGTATGGCGCGACGCAAATCCTTGTGCTAAGTGCGTCTAGCAAGACGAGTATTGGCGTAGGCTACGCGATGCAAGCAGATGATAGCACGCCCAACGTAATAGGCGTGACTTCTAGCCGCAACTTGGAAACGGTGCAAAATTTGAAGCTCTACGATGAGAGTAGGAGTTACGATGATATAAAAGCTATTTCGACGGAGAAACCGACGCTTATTATTGATATGTCAGGCGATCAAAAACTATTGGGTGCGCTACATACGCAGCTTGGCGACAACATGAAATTTACGCTAAATGTAGGACTCACACACTGGACGAATGCCCTGCCACAAGCGGGCATTATTAAAGAACGAAGCGAGTTTTTCTTCGCGCCGAGCCAAGTCCAAAAGAGAATAAAAGAGTGGGGCTTCCGCAAGTTCAATCAGCAAAGTAATGCCTTCATTATGGAAACAGCTGCGAAGACTAGCGAATGGCTTACATTCAAAACTATTGATGGCTTAGCGGGCATGGCAGCCATTCATCCCGATGTTTGCAATGGGAAAATCCCTGCTAATGTGGGTTTGATTGTGGAGTTATAAGTAACTTGTGTTAATTTTTTTTGAACCTGCCGACAAAGGCAGGTTCAAAACACTACTATATTAAATTTACAAAGTAATGAGTCGTAATAAAAACTTAGGAACGGTGCGTTTATTTGTGAGCCGCTTCTTAGAAAATGGAGTATCGTATAGAATTTCAGATAGAACCTTTTTATAGCCTTTTGCAAAAGCTTCCAAAAAATGTACCTTTAGTTTATTGTTTTTCGCAAAACGAACTACCATGTACACTCGATGTTTCCAAATTTTGCTATTTGTGCTGTGTTGCGCTAGCTGCCAAAATGAACAAATAGTAACAGAAAACACTTCCTACAACATCATTCCCCAACCGCTTAGTTTGACTGCGCGAGCAGGGCATTTTCAGATAGATGCGAATACGACGATTATTGCCAAAGCAGAGAGTCAAGCGGTCGCTAGTTATTTAGCAGAAATAATAAAGCCAGAAGGACAACTAACACTTCCCATAAAAAATACAGGCGATAGCACCAATGCCATTATCCTAGAATTGAATCCTGACTTTGAAGCGGAGGAAAGTTATCAACTCACCGTTTTTCCAGATTATATTTCACTCATTGCGAAGCAGCCTGTCGGCTTATTTTATGGCGTACAAACGCTTCGGCAATTGCTTCAGGAGGATGCTAGGATTCCTGCGGTGGCAATTGAGGATGCACCCCGTTTTGCGTATCGCGGAATGCACTTGGATGTAGCACGACATTTCTTCGATGTAGCAACCGTGAAGCGATTTATTGACCAACTCGCCTATCATAAATTGAATCGCTTTCATTGGCATTTAACTGAAGATCAGGGCTGGCGCATCGAGATTAAACAATATCCGAAACTTGCAGAGATTGCCGCCTTTAGAAAGCAAACCCTTATTGGCAAAAAAGGAGAGGGCGAAGCCAAATATGACGGCAAACGCTATGGCGGTTTTTATACCCAAGAAGAAATAAAAGAAGTGGTCGCTTATGCTGCGGAGCGATTTATTACGGTCATTCCAGAAATAGAATTGCCTGGTCATGCACAAGCAGCCATAGCCGCCTATCCTGAATTGGGTTGCACAGGCGAGCAACTAGAAGTATGGCAGACCTGGGGCGTTTCTGAAAATGTGTACTGCCCAACGGAGGCGACTTTTGAGTTTTTAGAAAATGTTCTTAGTGAAGTTATCGCGCTTTTTCCGAGCGAATACATCCATATCGGTGGCGATGAATGCCCTAAAAAAGCATGGGAAGAAAGCGCGTTTTGCCAAAACCTAATACGCAAAGAAGGCTTGAAGGATGAACACGGATTGCAAAGTTATTTCATTCGTCGGATAGAAGGATTTTTGAACTCCAAAGGACGACAAATCATCGGTTGGGATGAAATATTGGAAGGAGGACTCGCGCCCAATGCTACCGTGATGTCGTGGCGCGGCATGAAAGGCGGTATAGAAGCAGCAAAAGCCAAGCACAATGTCATTATGACTCCGACTTCGCATTGCTATTTTGATTATTACCAAAGTGAAAATCCGAATAAACCCCTCGCTATTGGCGGTTTTTTGCCCCTCGAAAAAGTCTATAGCCTAGAGCCTGTGCCAGAAGAACTGACCGCAGAAGAAGCACAATACATCCTTGGCGCGCAAGCCAACATTTGGACGGAATACATCACCACGCCTGAACATTTAGAGTACATGACCTTTCCGCGCCTAAGTGCCTTAGCAGAAGTAGTTTGGTCGCCGAAAAAGGGGCGCGATTTCGAGAATTTTGTTAGTCGATTGCTCCCACATATTGAACGCTTAGAAGGTATGGGAATCCATGTTGCCAAGCATTTCTATGATTTAACAGCCAGTATACAACCTAATTATGATGGGAATTTAGAAGCAACAATCAGTGCATTAGCACCTGATGCAGCGATTCACTATACCCTCGATGGAAGTCAGCCAAGTCCTAGCTCTCCACGATACGATACATCCATAATTATCTCAAATAGCGGGACATTACAAGCACAAGCATTTCAGGATGGAGAAGCAGTTGGGCAAGGTTATAGCACGCCTATACATATGCACGACGCGGTCGCAAAACGGTTAGACTTAGCAACACCGCCTAGCTCAAAATATACAGGCGGCGGTAGAAATTCTTTGATAAATGCTATCTTGGGCAGCAATGAAAGCTTCAACGATGGCAATTGGGTCGGTTTTGAAGGTAAAGACATGGAAGCTATCCTTGATCTTGGAACAAAGCGGGCGTTGAAAACCGTAAGCCTTCGTTTTTTTAAAGGCGAAGCGCAATGGATTTATTTACCACAGTCTATTGAAATCCTAAGTTCGGAAGATGGTGATACCTTTGAATCCATCACTACAATTGCCGAAATCGAAACAGAACAAAAAGTAGCTGCTATACAATTGCCAATAGAACGCAGCACACGTTATTTGAAAATAAAAGCTAAAAATCATGGCATCATTGCTAACGGACGA
>CALGLY010000465.1 GCA_937959095.1 uncultured Saprospiraceae bacterium | reverse complement strand
TCTATATCGAGCGCGCTGACTTCATGGAGAATCCTCCGAAGAAGTTTTTCCGCTTGGGAATTGGGCGCAATGTCCGCCTGAAAGGTGCGTATATTTTGCATTGCGAAGGCGTGAAGAAAAACGAAGCGACCGACAAAGTGGAAGAAATCTACTGCACCTACTACAAGGATAGTAAGAGTGGGCAAGATACATCAGGTGTGAAGGCAAAAGGGACGCTGCATTGGGTGTCTGTACCACATGCTGTGGAAGCCGAAGCGCGCCTCTACGATCGCCTCTTCTTAGATGAATCGCCTGCGAGTCATGAGGATAAGGACTATACGGAGTTCATCAATCCGGAGTCTTTGACGGTCTTAGATAAAATCTACTGCGAACCGCATCTGAAAACCGCCGAAGCAGGAACACATTATCAGTTCCTTCGCAAAGGCTACTTTATTTTGGATACGGATAGTAGCAGCGATAAACTCATTTTCAATCAGACAGTTGGCTTGCGAGACAATTGGAAGAAGAAGAAAAAATAAATGAAAGAAGGCAGTCGCGGGAGTGGCTGTCTTTTTATCAATAAAAATAGCCTTCTCAAAAATTGTGCATTTATTTCATCCTCATTCCTTAGCTTTGTCGCGTTTGAAAATTCAATCCAATTTATGCTCAGTACCGAACAACTTACATATACTTACGATGGGCAGAATAGCCTTGCTTTTCCAGATATTAAATGTGGGAAAGGAGAACATTGGCTGCTATTAGGCCAGTCGGGAAGTGGAAAGACGACCTTATTGCACCTGCTAGGAGGTATGCGAACGCCTAAATCAGGTAAGGTGAAAGTAGGTGATACCGTTATGAATACGTTGCCAACTTCCCAATTGGATACATTTCGAGGACAAAATATTGGTATTATTTTTCAGGAATCCCATTTTGTGCGCTCCTTGAATGTAGAAGAAAACTTGTTATTAGCACAGCAATTGGCAGGTGCAAAAGCAGATCGTTCGCGCATAAAAATGCTTTTGGAACGATTGAATATTGGTCATAAGATAAATGCTAAAACCAGCGACTTGAGTGTAGGAGAGCAGCAACGAGTAGCAATCGCACGTGCCTTAGTAAATCAGCCAAAAGTGATTTTGGCTGATGAACCCACTTCGGCATTAGATGACCAAAACACAAGCGAAGTCCTGAAACTCTTAAGAGAACAAGCACAAGTAGCAGAAGCCACACTGCTCATTGTGACACATGACAACCGCTTGAAAACAGAATTTGAACAACGAATAGAGCTTTGATTTTATAGATAATAGGGAGTGTCTCATATCTCACATCTTAAAATCTCACATCTAAATTAAAGTCCTACCAAATAAAGACATTCACAACGAAAGCTAAAGATGAATAAGAATATTAAACGAATTGCGGTTTTTACATCGGGAGGAGACGCGCCAGGAATGAATGCAGCTGTGCGAGCAGTAGTGCGTACCGCTTCGCATTATGATTTGCATGTGTATGGTATTTATCGAGGATATCAAGGGATGATAGAGGGCGATTTGAAGCGACTAGAACCCCGTGATGTAGGAAATATTTTGCAACGAGGCGGCACGATTTTGAAAACGGCTCGTAGTAAAGATTTTATGACTCCTGAAGGACGCGCCAAAGCCTACCAAACACTCAAAGCCTACGATATAGATGGCTGCATTGCGATTGGTGGCAATGGAACCTATACAGGAGGAATGGTTTTTTCAAAAGAGCATGATATTCCATTTATTGGGATGCCAGGCACTATTGATAACGATATTTTTGGTACAGATTTAAGTATTGGCTACGACACGGCTATCAACACTGCGGTAGAGGCTGTCGATAGAATTCGAGATACTGCCGATTCGCATAATCGGGTCTTTTTCATTGAAGTAATGGGGCGACATGCGGGCTTCATCGCCTTGAGTACAGGTATAGGTGGTGGTGCAGAATGTGTGTTGTTGCCTGAAACGGATACTAGTATTGATGCGCTTTGTGCAAAACTACGAAAAGGATTGGTGCGAAAGAAGATGTTTAGTATCGTGATAGTAGCAGAAGGAAATAAGAATGGGAAAGCAGCCGAAATAGCGGAAGCCGTGAAGAAGCAAGTTCCAGAACTCAATACACGAGTAACGGTGATTGGGCATTTGCAACGCGGTGGTTCGCCTACTGCTTTAGACCGGGTATTGGCAAGTCAATTAGGATTCAGAGCTGTAGAGTTTTTATTGGAGGGCAAGAAGAATGTTGCCGTAGGTTTAGTGAATAATGAAGTCGTCTGTACACCTTTCAAAGATGCCATTGAAAAACAACGAAAACTGGATAAAGATTTGTTGCGGATGGTGGATATATTGCCGCTTTAAACGTTTTATTGACGGAAGGATTATAACTCGTGCGTTGATAAAAAACTGCTTAAATGTCGAAGAGTGAAAAAATATATAAGGAATTAAGCAAGCTCTATACGGATGAAGAAATTGTAGAGGGTTTTGTGTTTAATGATGACAGCCTTAGCGAAGAAGAGGAGCGTGAGGGAATGCGAGAGTTTAGAGAATTACGTCTAAATCGTTTAAAGAATATGAGTACATCAGAAATCCTTTTAGGGAATATGATGAAACTTAAGTTAAGAATCGTACGCTATTTAGAGACGCATAAATTTGATGAAGCCTATAGTTTTAGTAATCAATTGAAGTTGTATTCAAAAATCATAAACCGAACCAACAAAGAATTTGCTAGTGATTTGGATGTACATCAGACGAAGCTGAGTAGAATAATAAATGGAAAAGAAAATCCTAATATTGATTTGATGTATCGTTTAGAAGAACATAGTAGCAGCGAACTGCCTGCGCATTATTGGTGGCGTTTATATTCCCTTGAGTTGGAACACAAAATTAGAACGGATTTAGAGCGGAAGATTAAGGAATCTAAGAAAGTGAAGAATCAAATTCAGCTTCGGGCATAGGTATAATCTGTCTAGTAGTTGTAAAAATATGAGACTTATAAAAATATTGATAATCTGTTACTACTCGGGTAGGTTGTTTTTGGGTTACAAATTCTAGAAATTGAGCCTCTTAGAAAGATGTTTTGTCATCAAAAGAGTTGTAAAAAACTAGAAATGAATAGAAAACAACTTAAAATTGGGTGTTTTGATCTAAATT
>CALGLY010000464.1 GCA_937959095.1 uncultured Saprospiraceae bacterium | reverse complement strand
AAAGTCCTACACTTAACTGTTCATTTAATTAGTTTTTCATTACTTAGTCGGTTTTACTACAATCATTTACTATCGTATGCCACTTTTTTATTTGGAGTCCATTTTATTAATGATTTCTCTTAACAAGTCATTCTGTTCTTGTTTTAAAGTGAAATATTTATTTACCCACCTAATAATCAGGTATAATATTCCAACGATTGCTCCAAGATAAACGATTGCAAAAAGAATTGGAAGGTAATGCTGTATGTGCATAATTGATGATTTTTAGTTGCTTTTTAAAATGACTGTCTTGATCTATTTTGCTGTTGATTTTATCGTAATAATAAAGGTTTCAATTGCCATAAAATCACTACAGTAAGTAGTAGTAAATGGAAGATTTCGGCAGAGGTTTTATTCATATTTTTGACAAGCAGACCAAGTAGAAGTCCTACAGGAAGGCTAAGGATGAAAAGGTGACTTAAATCAATATTTACATGAAATAGTAAAAATAGAGGAGATAATAAAAGTAAATAATAAAGCATCCCTACGCGCTTCTGGAAAGGGATATTTTGGCGGCGCATCAACGCGCCATAACCGAATATTACACTAGCCACTAGAAAAGTAAAAACACCTATTGAAACATAGACTTCTAGATTATCCGTCGCTTTTAGAAAGCTCAAAAAACCTAGATTGTCCGTGAAGTGCTGCTGGAAAATGCTGGCGAAGTGATCGTTCCAAAACCAATACGTTCCTGCCAAAAAATAAGGCACTAAAGCCCCTGAAATTATCATCATTACTTCTCGGAAACGAAAAAGACGCAAAGATCCTAAGCCAAGAAGACTGATAAACAAAAAGGAAATATAAGAGAGATGAAAGAAACTCGCAACCCCTATCCATAGCCCTACATTGAAGAGATTATCGGCGCATTGCTGGTTTCTATAAGTCGTTATGAGTTGGTCGAAGGCAAGGAGTAGAAAGGTATTGGCTAATAACATAGGCGAAAACGCATGCAAAGAAGGCAGACAATTGGCTACCAAAAGATAGAGCGCGCCTGGTATTAGGATATCATCACTCACTAAACGGTGCTTCCGAAAAATGATGGTAATCATCATCGCCTGCACAAATAACAAAGCCGTAGCCCACAACTCTTGTCCCCACAAGGGTTGTGTTTCCATCCAAGCCATTATTGGTTTCGATAGAAAGCCCATAGCACTGGTTTCCCAAGCAAAACGCTCAGGGACAATCAGGGACAATCCGCGTAGAAACAGCAGATAAAACAAGTATAATGCCCCGCCTATGAGTTGATTTGTACGAAAAAGTGATAACACTATTGCTTCGATTTTTGATGCGAAATCATTTGAAATGGGAATATAAATGAATATTTTAATAATAGGAGTTCAAATCTTAGTTTTTTCTAAAGAGTTCATCTCAATTTCTTCTTCCTTTATCGAAAAGACTGGATAGGACGATTATTGAACGGCATGATATTTAAGTGCCGCGTAGTATTTATGGTTTGATGCACCAGCTACCCAACATTATTAACTTGACTGACTACTAAGTACACTGTAAATTAAATAGGTTGTAATTTTGACCGCGCTTATTTTTTTGTTCTTTGAGGCGCAAAGTCGGGAACATAACTGGTTATGAAGCCCGATTTTGTAACGAAAAAGAGGAAAAAAAGAAGCAGTCATAAATTATAAAATATTTAGTTTACACGGTACTAAGCCTCTACTTCTTTAAACTCCTCAATGAGTCGATGCAAATCAATCAATACATTTTCAGAAGTAAAATTCGAGGATTCTATATTGCGATGTAGCAAGAGCAATTTTTCTATACTGGCAACATCTACGCCCGTGCGAGCATTCAATTTCTCTACGAAAGTTGTATCCAATTCGGTAGTACTGATGTGATAGCGATCTCGAACATCAGCTAGAAAGAGTCGCATTTTTTGGAGTGCCAATTGCCTATGATTATTCTGCAAATAATACAAGCGTCCGATATTCTGCACGAAGGCTAGAGAAGTGTTTTCATTTTTTTCTACTACTGGTATTACGCGCTGCTGTCGCTTTGCTCTGAAAATCAGATAGAGCAAACCCAAAGCTAATGCTAAGTACCAAGCCCAAGCCAAAGGGGGCTGAGATAGAACATATTTCAAAGGACTATCCTCCGAGAGTTGTCGATTGGGTGGCGGGCTAGAGTTATTCATTCGGCGTGCAATCTGCTCTGGTACTAGACTATATCTATCCCAATAAATCGGGCCATCCGAAAGGTGCGAGAATACTCGATTCGCATAATCAAAACCCGCTTTTTCCTTCAAAAAAAGATTGGTAAACACAAGTGGCGTAGCATGCAAATAAAATGCGCCTTCTCCATAGTCGAAGCGCATGAAATTGACTAGACTATCACTCATATAGCCCAATGCGGCAGGGCTATTTGCTTCCTCGCAGAAATAATTATCTGCTAAATACTGCCAATGATAGGAAATGGTTTTGCCTTTGGGCTGCAGGTAATAATATTGATAATCTTCTTCATTCACTAAATCTGGATGGGTGAAATTCATGGAGATGGTATCCATTTGAATATAGCTGTATTCATCCCACCAAAGATCATTGCAGAAGGAGTCTATGGCATAAAACATCAGGTCATAAGCCACTACTTTGCTACTTATGAGTGCGGTATTTCCACGCTCCACAAAGTCTAGTAATGCTTCCGTATC
>CALGLY010000463.1 GCA_937959095.1 uncultured Saprospiraceae bacterium | reverse complement strand
CGCAAATAGTCACGTACACCACTTAGATTGCCAAAATCTCCTCTGAACCAGCTAAAGAGTGCAGTCACGCCAGCCTTGTTTGTAGTTGCATCATAGGTCGTAGTCCCTTGTAAATAGGCACGACTTGCAGCATCCAATTGTTCCTCCAATCGATTAGCATCCAATATTGGAATAGGCGGACAGCTCTTTGCACCACAATTGAGAGCGAAATGCACCCGTCCATCACGTTCTCGCACTCGAAGTTTGCGCTCAAAATCATTGACAAACCATTTCGGAATAAACCCTAGCGCATATTTCGACTGCGAACCCCGAATAATACCATGTTCTATATCATCAAAGCTGAGTTCACGTCCTACTAGTTTTATTTGCGCGCCACTAAAAAAAGCACCTCTATCTTCAAATTTTTCAGGCGCTGCTGTCAAAATGATTTGCACATAAGCATTGTATATATTGATCCAGAATGCCTTCCGTTTCGTATCCGTATCTAAGTCCGTATTTAGCTCGCTCAAAGACACCTTAGCTAAGCGTTCCTGTATATCTTTGCTGGGTCCATTTTGGCGTGCTGCTTCGAGAAGTTCTTGCGAAAGCATTACAAAATCCGTGTTTTGTCCTATACTCGTAAGTGAAATTGACATTGCGAAAAGAAAGATTATATTTTTCATATTTTTAAATTGTGGTCTAAACATCCTCTAAAACGAGATGCTATAACTACTAGTTTGATTAATAGACAGACAATGCACTTAAGTATCGTTATTCCGACATTTAATGAAGCCGATAATATTGGCAAATTAGTTGCTTACTTGGTAGCACATACTAAAGCAGAATGCACCGAAGTTATTGTAGTGAATGCTTGCAAAACAACGGATCGTTCGGCACAAATAGCCGAACAAGCAGGAGCTACCGTCTATGAATGCACCGATTGCAGTCGTGCAGCACAGCTAAACATGGGCGCACGTAAGGCTACATATAATACGTTGTATTTTGTGCATGCGGATGTTTTGCCACCTGAAAATTTTGCAGAAAATATCGAACAAGCCCTGCAAGAAGGGCATGATTTCGGTTGGTTTAGTTATCGGTTCAATTCTTCGAGCCCTTGGCTGAAAATCAATGCGCGCTATACGAAGCAGGACGGATTATTCGCAGGTGGTGGCGACCAAACTCTATTTATAACAAAAGCAAACTTTGAGGCATTGGGTGGTTTTCGGGAAGCGTATCGGATAATGGAAGACTTTGAATTTATGAAACGTGCCAAACGAACAGATTTAAGCTACACCATCATCCCGAATGATGTGCTTGTTTCCGCTCGAAAATATACGAACAATTCCTACCTTAAAGTCAACATCGCTAATCTTATAATGTATATCTTATTCTCCGTAAATTGCCCGCAGCAATGGATGCTTCGTTTTTATCGCAGTATCTTGAATTAGATTAACATAGTAGAGAGGAGAATGTAAAATGGCCAATGTAAAATGTAGAACTAGTAATTAATACTTTTACATTTTACATTCCAATCTCTTTACCCTCATTTAAAACTTCAAAACTATGCGCTTTTTATGTTTTGTTTTTATGTGCTTTTTCAGCATAAGTTTATTGGCTCAAACTACTTTTGATGCCCTACGTTATTCCACGCTCGATGTAGAAGCAACTGCCCGAAATACAAGTGTGGGCGGCGGCATGAGTGGTATCGGAGCAGATTTTACCAGCCTAAGCACCAATCCTGCCGGTTTAGCAGCATTTCGTTTTTCGGAATGGACGTTTTCGCCTGCTGTTTTTAGTACCAACGCCAAATCGGAATATGTAAATGCCTCTACTCCCACAGAAGAAAAGACACGCAAAAATCGCTTTATCTTTCCTGGTTTTGGAGCAGTGAGCGTGCGTACAATAGAGCAAGGTCGTTGGCGCAATTTTAATTTCGGCATTGGATATGTGCAGACCAGCCATTTTAGTCAAGAATTTAATTTTGCAGGAGAGGCACGCGGTTCTATCGTCGATCGCTTCTTGGATCAATTGAATGATTCAGGTTTCAATGATTTTGAATCGGGTATCGCTTTTGATGCAGGCGCGATTTATGAAAATTCAGGCATATATACTTCCGACACAGAGCTAAATCCTGCTGCTCAAATCAGACGTTCCCAAAACGTACTTCGTAGTGGTTCGCAGGGTGAAGTAGTAGCGGGTTTGGCAGGAAATTTGGACGAGCGTTTTCTTATTGGGCTTTCTGTAGGTTTTCCTGTTATTAATTATAGCGAAGAAAAACGTTATCAGGAGCGCGACAATGCGAGTAATATCCCTTTCTATGAAAACCTAGAGTTTCAAGAAAACGTATCTACTACAGGAGCAGGTATCAATGCTAAATTGGGTATTGTTTTTATGCCGACCTATCAGTTGCGCTTTGGTGCGGCGGTGCATACCCCTAGTTCTTATTCCCTCGAAGATGTGTTCAACAATACCTTTAGTTATACCTATACCGATAATGGAGAATTGATTTCCTCCCTTCAAGAATCGCCTGATGGATTGTTTAATTATCGCCTTACTACGCCTTGGCGTTATATCGCCAATGCAGGCTATGTGATAGGTCGTTTGGGCTTCGTGACAGGAGAAGTAGAATATGTGAATCAATCAAAATCTCGCTTTAGAAGTACCTCTTCCGATGCATCGAGCGATGATGCTATTTATCTTGATGGAATTTCAGCAGATATAAGTAATCAGTTTCAATCGACTATCAATGCGCGTGTTGGTGCAGAGATTGCTTGGGGTGTTTTGCGTTTTCGGGGTGGCGTTGGTTTAGGCACATCACCTTATGTAGATGAAAAAGCATGGAATAGAAAAATAGGAGCAGGAATAGGGTATCGAAAAAATCGCTTTTTTATGGATTTCGCTTATCGCTATGCCCAAGTGGAAGAAAGTTACACGCCCTATCTTGTAGCAGGAGATACGCAGCCAAATATTCAAAATCAATTTAATAATCAACGCTTCATTCTAACTTTTGGATTTAAGCAAGATTAAATTGCCTGGAAGAACGGTTCTCCGACAAATCGCGTGACAAAGCCGAAGAAAAAGAAATCACAACACTACTTTTTAGTCGTTTTTGTGTTTTCTTTTTCTTCGTCCACAGAATTTGTCAGAGAACGGAAAAAACAAAACCTCTCTTTTCTCAAAGAGAGGTTCTGTAACCTTTTAGCGATAAATTTTGATAATCAAGCCCTTGTTAATATTTAAAGCTTTTCACATACCTTTTCTTGATTATCTTATGATTATCCTGACAACACAAATATAAGTTAGAATTTATTAGATAAAATATAAATTAACATTTTTTTAACATTTTGTCACATCTTTCCATTTTTATGCAATTCCCATTATGGAACTTTTTCTAAATACGGACTTAATATTTTTTTTAAAAAATTGATTATCAGTTAATTATGGTTTAACTGTGTTTTTTGTGTTTGTATAGTAGTGTAGACCAATATTTTATTCTATTGTCATTTATACCACTTATTAAGAATTTGTTCTCCCTCTTTACCTTGTGGGGTATAGTCCATTTTATTTCGAGCGGCTTCGCCTTCTAAATTTGGATACCACTTCCAGAGGAAGCCGCCATGCCACCATGTTTGTTCCGAAAAGACTTGAAATAATGCCTCCAACGCATTTGCTTGGGCAGCTTCATTTAGTGGCATAGAACGCATTTTGCTTTCTAATTCCCAAGTATTATAAGCGCAGCGATCTACTGCCAAGTAGCCAAACTCTGTAAATAAAATGGGACGCTTCACCTTCGCCTGAAAGTTATTCATAGCTGCTACTATAGGTTGCCAAGCTGTTTTCAAGTCTTTTATTTTAGGTGTGGTCGCATCGAGTAAAGGAAAATACGCATTAATACCAACATAATCGAGGGCATCCCAAAACGGAATATTTTCATAATTATCCCAATTCGCAGCATATACCAACTTACCAGAATAAGCGGCTCGAATTTTTTTAATCAATCCTCGCCAAAACGCTTCGCGTTGGACTGCCCCGATTTTTATTTCTGTGGCAAAGCAAAATAACTCCACCTCTTTCTCTTCTGCCAGTGTCGCCATGGGCAATATATAGGCTTCATACTCACGCTCCCATGCTTCCCAACCTTTAGGGCTTTCATAGTCGAGCGCGCCAGTCCAACTTCCAGGCACATATACCTGCGGTTTCAGCATCACTTTTAGCGAGGCTGCTTTAGCTAAAGTTACAGTTTCTTGGCAGCCTTCCATTTTTTCACCCCACCATTGCCAGTCTGCCTTACCATAGTTCACCTTCGTTGTTCCTTCGCGGGTATAAGCATAAGGAATCACCGCTACCCAATTAGCACCAAGTTCTTTTGTGGCAGGCATAGGGTTTTTTGAAAATGGTTTTGGTGGAGCTACTAGATTTAAGCCTTTTATAATAAAGCTTGTATTTGTACGATATAGTGTTGTATCGCCACAATTAATGAATAAAAGAAATAGAAAGACAATTGTTATTAACGATTTCATAAATTATAGCTATATATTTTGAATATTTAAATGGTAAATGGATCTAAAGTTCATCATGTTTTTAATTTTTACTAATTTTTTTTAAAATTTTGCTAAGTTGTTAATGAAGGTCATATTTTTAATGCCTCAAAAAATAAAATCGTAACATTTGATATTTAAAATTATGAAAAATGTATAAATAATTATTTTTTGTTGTAAAATTTGCATAAAAAGATGCGATGCGCCTATATTTGTATCAACGAAACGAAGTGAAAATGATTACTTCATTAAAAAATACTGTAAGGTGGCGAAATCAGGCAGCCGCACCCTCTAGTCTCGGGGGCGAAGATACTGGGATAAATTTCGAGTAATCGAAACTAACTACTTCTTGGAGGTTCGAGTCCTTCTCTTACAGCTTTGAAAAAGAAGATGTGGAATATAAGAATTCTGCATTGCAAATACTGTAAGGTGGCGAAATCAGGCAGCCGCACCCTCTAGTCTCGGGGGCGAAGATATTGGGATAAATTTCGAGTAATCGAAACTAACTACTTCTTGAAGGTTCGAGTCCTTCTCTTACAGCTTTGATTTTAGATAACCTTAGGCAACTTCCAAGAATAAATAGCTAGTGTAAGTACTTGGACAGATTTAAGTTACTCTTTTTATGACGGTATCTTTTTTCTCCATACTTCGTTGAAAA
>CALGLY010000462.1 GCA_937959095.1 uncultured Saprospiraceae bacterium | reverse complement strand
CATGTAGAGACTTGGGTAGTCGCTTTGCTCTTTTAGACTATCTCGAATTCCAAAATTAGCCATCGGGCCGCCCACATCCACTACCGTAGTGATACCGAGACGGAGGTATCGTTTCAGCAAGTCATTAGCGTTTTTCTTTAGCCAAGTCTGTTCTATTTCGTAGGAGCGATATTGGGTCATGTCCAAGGCATCGGGCCGCGTATATAAACCACCCGATTGGAACAAATGAATGTGGGCATCCACCAAGCCTGGTATCAGCCACTTGCCTGTGCCATCTATATCATCAGGATTGGGAGAAGCGGCGGCACGTTTCGCTATTTTCTTGATTTTGCCATCTTCGAGTAGGATATTTCCTTTTTTTGCTTCGCCCGAAATAACATCGATGTAGTTGATGTTACGAAGCCAAAGACGGGATTCTTGCGCATTTGTATTCGTAGAGAATAGTAGCGTGAATACTACTATAAAAGTCGTGGTGATTCTCATTTTTGTCTTATTTGGTAGTGTTCTTGAAAAGGCGACTATTCAGATAAAGGGCAAACAACGAATGGCAAAGTCGAAATAAAAATCGTGATTAAAATAAAAAGAGCAAGTCTAGCCTGAAATTTTTATTTTCATTTAAATTTTCATTACACCTCTACCGCCCATCTAAATAATCTTACAAACTAGTCCTTATTTGGCTGCGGTGTCATGCGTAAATAAGGCTTAATAACTTTGTGTCCCTTCGGGAAACGCGCTGGAATATCTTCCGTTGCTATGGATGGAGACACGACCACATCTTCGCCATCTTTCCAATCGGCAGGCGTGGCTACGCTATGGTAAGCCGTCAATTGCAAGGAATCAATAACGCGCAAAATTTCCAAGAAGTTACGTCCTGTTGCTGGCGGATACGTCAAGGTCAATTTTACCTTTTTATCTGGGCCAATTACGAATACCGAACGTACAGTTGTTTTCTCGGTCTGCTCTGGATGAATCATATCGTAGAGTTCCGCTACTGTTCTATCTTCATCTGCGATAATCGGAAAATTCATCTTCACATTTTGTGTCTCTTCGATGTCTTTTATCCAATCCATATGACTATCTAGTGGATCTACACTTATCGCAATTGCTTTCACATTACGCTTCTGGAATTCGCCTTGTAGCGCAGCAGTTCTACCCAATTCGGTCGTACAAACAGGCGTGAAATCCGCAGGGTGCGAGAATAATAAGCCCCAGCCTTCGCCGAACCAGTCGTGAAAAGAAATTTCGCCTTGTGTGGTTTTCGCGGTAAAATCCGGAGCAATTTGCCCTAATCGAATTGCCATGATATTCTGTTTTTATGTGTGAATTATTGTTTTGAACCATATAAGGCATATAAGAACATTTAAGCCAAAGCGACATGTACTTTATTTTTTTATATGCTTCAATTCTAAGCTTGCTTTTTAGTCTCTATTAGTAACGCTCCATCCATTTCTTTAGGTGCATCTATTCCTAGAAGTGCCAAAATAGTCGGTGCGAGGTCAGCCAATTTTCCATTATTTAGTCGGATGCCATTGGTGTCTTTTGCAATATAAATACAAGGTACAGGATTTTTAGTATGTGCCGTATTCGGTGTGCCGTCGGCATTTACCATAAAATCCGAATTGCCATGATCGGCTATAATAATGGTATCATACTCGTGCTCTAGTCCCGCTTCCACGACTTGTTTCACGCAGCGATCTACGGTATTAGCCGCCGTTTTTGCCGCTTCAAAATCGCCTGTATGTCCCACCATATCCGTATTGGCGTAGTTGAGACAAATAAAATCGGGCTGTTCTTCCTTGATGCGTTTCACGATAGCTGCCGTGATAGGGTACGCGCTCATTTCGGGCTGCAAATCGTAGGTCGCCACTTTTGCCGATGGAATCATAATGCGGCTTTCGCCTTCAAATTCCGCTTCGCGCCCACCTGAAAAGAAGAAGGTCACGTGCGGATATTTCTCCGTTTCTGCTATCCGCACTTGGGTTTTACCTGCCTTTGCGAGTACTTCACCCAGCGTGTTTTTGAGATTGTCTTTCGTAAAGAGGACATCTACATTTTCGTAGGAATCATCGTAGCGCGTCATCGTTACATAGCGGAGTGGGAGCTTTTGCATGCCCTGTTCAGGCATATCTTGCTGACTTAAAACCGTCGTTATTTCACGCGGTCTATCCGTACGAAAATTAAAACAAAGCACTACATCATCTGCTTGTATAGTTGCTATGGGTTCATCTTTTACATTGGTGCAAACTATTGGGTCTAGGAATTCATCGGTTTGGTCTGCTTCGTAGCGTTTTTGGATAGTTTTGAGTGGCCAAGCGGTCGTTTCTCCCTCGCCTTTTACGAGCAAATCATACGCCAATTTGATACGCTCCCAACGCTTATCTCTATCCATCGCATAGTAGCGTCCGATGACGGAAGCTAACTGTACATTTTGGGATTCGATGTGTGCTAAAACTTCTTCCAAGTACTTCAAACCACCTTTCGGGTCGGTATCGCGCCCATCGGTGAAGGCATGAATGTAGACTTTTTCTAAGCCTTGCTCTTGCGTAATATCACATAACGCTTTCAGGTGTTCGGTATGCGAATGCACGCCACCATCCGATACTAAGCCCATGAGGTGAACGGCTTTATCATTGGCTTTTGCATAGGCTAAAACATCAAGTAATACCTTATTTTCGTGCAATGTCCGATCTCGAATGGCTTTATTGATACGTGCCAATTCTTGATAAACAATGCGCCCCGCTCCGATATTCAAATGCCCGACTTCGGAATTCCCCATTTGTCCTTCGGGGAGTCCCACTTCTTCGCCATAGGTGATGAGTTCGGAATTTGGATAATCGCTATACAGGCTATCCGTGAAAGGTGTGAAAGCTTGGGCTACTGCATCTACCGCAGGTTTTTGTCCGTGTCCCCAACCATCTAAAATAAGGAGCATTACGCGCTTTGCTTGCTTCATGTTTGTTTGCTTTTTCGCAAAAGTAAGGAATGTCGCGCTTTAATTGGAGTTTTGATAAATTGCTTTTCCGAAGGCTTAGCGTTTGATTTTTTTAGTGTAAACCAATACTTTTATAAAAAACAAAAACATGAAACAAGAAGAACAACCAGTAGATGATTATCTGACTTTTTTAAGTGAAAAATTTGGTGAGGTACTTCGCTATAAAAAAAGCTATCCGAATAGCCGAGGCGAATTCATACTCTATCTTGAGTTAGCAAATGGTAAGTATACCTCCCATGATTGTGAATATGGATGGAATGGCGATTTTGTAGTGCATACCAATGGTTCTATGACTAAGGATTATTTTGAGCGAATTATGGCAGAAGAAGATTGAAAAAAAGTAGCTATAATTCCCAAATCCCCAAAAAACTAACTTGGTCATTTCGACAAATACACTTACATTCCGTCGCAATTGTAATTATTTATGAACGCAGAGACGCGGAGGCACAGAGAAATATTTAAAAAATAAAAAGATACTCTGCGCCTCCGCGTCTCTGCGTTCAAATATGCTGTTGATAAAACACCTCCAATTCTGATAAAAAAACGCACATGGATAAGAACTTTACCAAAGTCCCTCAAGAGGCAGAAAAAGTAGAAACGACTAGTATTTCGCATCTAGAAAGTATCAAAAATGCCGTAGATAATGCCACCACTGGCGCGACAGAACGCTATCCTGATGTGTATACCGTTCATACGCCGAATGAAGTAAGTAAGCATTGGCGCGAGGGGCAAGCCTTCTTTTTCCAAGCGGAAAATAAGCATAGTCTTAAAATAGAGGTACTGAATGCTTATATACTACGCTTTCGCTATGCTTTGAATGGAAAA
This sequence comes from uncultured Saprospiraceae bacterium, assembly GCA_937959095.1. Lineage (GTDB taxonomy): Bacteria > Bacteroidota > Bacteroidia > Chitinophagales > Saprospiraceae > JAAUTG01. Next base: position 1,004 of record CALGLY010000462.1, on the reverse strand, counting down.
TTTGAACGCGACTTTTCGTATGCTATAAATCCTGATTTTCAAGTAAATAATGTCCGAACAGACTTTAGCGAAACGGAAACTTCCTTCCTCATTCGGACAACACAAGTGCGCTGTTTCATTGCGAAAGCAGACCTAAAAGTCACCATAGAAGATGCCGAGTGTAATCTCCTATGTGCCGATGCCGAACCCTTTCGAGCAATCACGACTTTGACGCATGGTTTAGCAGAAATAAAAATTACAAAAATAGCGCAGGAAGACGAAGCTTATTATGGCTTAGGCGATAAGGCTTCGGAACTCAATCTCCGCGGACAACATAAAGAAAACTGGAATAGCGATGCCTTTGGCTATGGACATGGTTCGGATCCTTTGTATCGGAGCATTCCCTTTTACTTGGGTTTGCAAAGCGGTTTGGGCTACGGTATTTTCATGGATAATACGTATCGCTCACATTTCGATTTTGATAGTCAAAATAAAGGACAAACGAGTTTTTCAGCCGAAGGCGGTGAAATGAATTACTACTTCATAGCTGGCCCACAACTCCTAGAAGTAGCACAACGCTACACCGAACTCACAGGACGTGCCGAACTACCGCCGATGTGGGCTTTGGGCTTCCATCAGTGCCGTTGGAGCTACTATCCAGAGCAAGAAGTACGCGACCTCGCCAATAAATTCCGTGAACTTCAAATTCCTTGCGATGCCATTTATTTGGACATTGATTATATGGATGGCTTCAAATGTTTTACTTGGGATGAAACCCGTTTTCCAGATCCTAAAAGAATGATTGCAGAACTAGAGGAAGATGGTTTTAAGACGGTCGTGATGATTGACCCAGGAATTAAAATAGATAAAACTTATTGGGTATATAATGAAGGAGTCAAGCATGATTACTTCTGTAAACGTCAAGATGGACCACTTTTCAAAGCACCGGTTTGGCCAGGGATGTGTCATTTTCCAGATTATACCAATCCTGAAGTAAGAACTTGGTGGGCTGGTTTGTACAAAGA
>CALGLY010000461.1 GCA_937959095.1 uncultured Saprospiraceae bacterium | reverse complement strand
ATTCACAATTTATTCTCTAATAATATTTCGCTGACGCTACAACTCACATTTATTCATGGACTAATAAATGACACGAGTTATGTATGTTATTAATTGCCAAAGAGAACGCAATCAATATTTCGATTGGATTCCAACAAAGGTACGCATGAATGGCTTTACCGTATGCGAATTGAAAGGTGGAGAAGCATCCAACTTTTGGAGCGAATCGGAAAAAACCTACTTAGAAGTTAAGTCTAGATGGTTCGGCAAAACACGCACTAAGATCGTGGGGATTCCTAAAGAAAATTGTGCATTACGCATCAAAGTGGGGCTGCATGGCGTGAGTGTGGAGGCTAGATGATAAAGTACTCTAGGATTGCATTTACGCTCTTTTTTTATTAATTTGTTCCTTTATTTACAAAGTACAAGCTTATGCCTGATACACTAACAGACCAAATTTTGGAACGCCATGATGCGGTGCATCTTGTAGAACGTTTGCAGCGTTCTTTGCAAGATGAACAACAAGCTCGCAAAGATTTTCGGGCGTGGGTAAAAGAAGATTTTAAAGCAGAATTTATCAATGGTGAAGTTATTGTTCACTCTCCTGTAAAACGCAGACATTGGAAAGCTAATGACTTGCTTTCTAGTCTTATGAGTTTCTATGTTCGAATCAAAAAACTAGGCGAAATTGGTACAGAAAAAGTCATGATAGCACTCACTCGTAATGACTATGAACCCGATTTAGTCTTTTTTTCAAAGGAAAAAGTCGCGCAGCTAAAGGACGACCAAGTGCTGTTTCCTGCACCAGATTTCATTGTTGAAACATTATCAAAAAGTACTGCAACACACGATAAAACCACCAAAAAAGCAGACTATGCGCTGCATGGTATTCGGGAGTATTGGATAATTGACCCTAAGAAACAAAGTATAGAGCAGTATGTTTTACCCGAAAAAGGAATTGAATATGGAACAGCTATTATTCATCAAGGAACAGACACTATTGAAAGTGCCGTTATTGATGGTTTTACAATTCCTGTTGCTGCTATATTCGATGAAGCAGTCAATTTGAAAACACTCCAACAATTTATGCAAATCTAAGTTTGACTTTATCCCATAAACGCCTCAATAGGACTAACAAGATATCGACCAATCGCAAATTCCACATCGAAGGCACGTTCCACGAACCAGTAGAGGGAAATCAAGATTAAAAGCATCGAGCCAAAAGTGATGAGTTTTGGATAAATAATGCTTTTACGCAGTAAAAACAATACTGGAAATGCGAGTAATATAATCGCGATTTGTCCGAATTCTACACCTACATTAAAGCCAAATAAAGACAGCACCATATAATCTCCGCCTAATCCTTTTTCGCCTAAAACACTTGCAAACCCAAAGCCATGAAACAGCCCAAACAAGAAGGCAATTACCCACTCTCGTCCTTTGAAAATAGGTGTAATATTATGTATGGCTGCCAGAGCAATTGAAATCGCAATAATAGATTCTACAAAGCGGGAAGGGAGATTCACTACCTCCAAAGCTGCGAGGGCAAGTGTGATAGAATGGGCAATAGTGAAGAAAGTAACGATAGATAAAATATACCAAAAGGCTGGCCCGAAACGCGCTACAGGCAACCAACTCTTAGAATAATTGGCGGATACTTTGGTGTCCACCATACTCATATCGCTCAGAAACTCGCGCCGGCGCACTACAGCAGGCAAAATCAAGGCAATGATGAACAAGATATGATCGAGTCCTATCCAAATATGCCAAATTCCGAGTTTTACTAATGCCCAAAAGCCTTTCCAGATGGAAGCATCCTTCAGAGAAAGTTCTTGTGTGCGATCATTTCTGCCTAGAATCAAAGAAATCAAGGATTCGTTATTTACAATCCCTGCTTTCCAGTTATATTCTTGAACAACCATCCCTTTATGCAGCTTGCTGTCATCAAAAAAGGCGTTGTAGCTGATATTCAATGCTTCGGGAACTTCTTCCACATTTTCGAGGGTAAAACTAAATTTGGCATAGTCCTCCATATCGTTGAGGTTCAAGACTTCTACGTCATCAAATTTGATGTTATAAGTCGTCCCATTCGCGCTGAAGGTCGTCATCGAATCTAAATAGGCTTGAATGCGTGCGGCATGAGGCAAGACTTCTTCGAGGGTCATTTCATTATCCGACAAATTCAGTCCGAATGTTTTATTCAAGTCCGTACTTGTTGCTTCAAAACGCCCACCTACCCCATCTGCGTAGATCCGCATATAAATATAGCTTTGGTCGGGCTTATGTGCATCCAATAATAAAGGTATCAGAACACAAATCGTAAGCATCGAAATGCGAATACAGTGTAATAAGTTGATTTTCATTTTAGCTGTTTTTACGGCACGCTTATTTTAAGACAATTCTACCATTGTTCGGAAGGTTGCGTTCGATTGCATCAATTCTTCATAAGTACCTTGCGTTACAATTTTCCCATTTTCCAGAAAATAGATACAATCCACATGTCGAACAGAGGACAAACGATGTGCAATGATAATCAAGGTCAAATTATCAGGCAAAGTATCGAGGGAAGAAATAATACTTTTTTCTGTAATATTATCCAATGCGCTAGTCGCTTCGTCCATAATTAGCACATCGGGTTGCCGATAAAGTGCACGGGCCAAACCTAAGCGTTGGCGTTGTCCACCGCTCAATCGCACGCCCCGTTCTCCAATTTCTGTATCGAATCCCTGTGGCAGTTCATGGACAATAAACTCATAAATATCTGCCATTTTACAAGCATTTTCGAGCCTGTCTTTGTCCAACACACCTAAGCCGAGCGTTATATTTTCAGTAATGTTATCATCAAATAAAAAGACCTCCTGTGGTATGTAGGCAATCTGTTGATGCCAGGTACTTATATTTTTTGTCGTAAGTGGTGTATCGTCTAGTTTTATTACTCCTTCTTGCGGATGTAATAAACCGACAAGCAAGTCCACAAGTGTTGTCTTGCCAGAGCCTGTGCTGCCAACAAAAGCAACATTTTTGCCTTTTGGTATGGTGATGCTAAATTGATCGAGTAATGGACTTGCTGCATTTTCATAAGTGAAGCTAATATTTTCCATACTCAATGCCTGCTGGAAGCGCAAAGACGTAGTTTTTTGTGTATGTGCTGCATCCGAAAATTGTAAAGCATACCGCAAATCATCATACAATTTATCTAGCACAGGCAAGTTATGACTTAGTTTTGTCATAGAACCAAAGGCTTTTTGCAAGGCAGGCAATAGGCGATAACCAGCCACTGCATAAAGACTCAAAATTGGTAGTGTCTGCTGTATATTTCCATCCCGAATAAAGAGATAGAGGGTAATGGCTAGGATGCCACCGAAGGCAAAAATTTCTAGGATATATTTTGGGCTGAAACGCACTAACTGATATTTGGGCATAATGCTTGTAAAATCCTTTGATGCTTTCTGAAAACGCTGATAAAATAAATCTTGGGCCTCATAAGCTTTAATCGTCTTAATGCCATCTAGCAATTCGTTGATGTATTGATAGCGTGCTTTATTATGAAGGATTCGGTCTTCGCCTAAGCGTTCAATATATCGTTGCCGAACGAGGTAAATAATCGCATAAGTTCCGCCCAAGATTAGTAAAGTAGTAATGGCAATTGTAGGATTTACAACAAGCAATAAGGCAAATATCACAATGGAAACCATGCCTCTGGAAATGACTTCTATAATCGGCAGCAAGACCCCCGATGAAAGCACCACCACTTCGGCAGTTAGATAGGCACGAAGTGCTGAAGTATTTTGATTCAGATAAAAACTATACGGTTTGTGAATATAAGTCTTCAATAAGCGAATACCGAATTGATGCGACATATCCCAAGAGAAACAATATTGCAACCAATTGGTAAAAACGGCAAAGAGATTGGAAATCGCCAATATTACGATTACGCCTAGTCCGATAGCAATTATCATACTTCGTTCCGACTCGAACTCGAAGAAATGATAGATTCGATTTAGCCAAATATTATTAGCAATTGCATCAGGTTCAGCGATAAGCTGCATAAAAGGGAGAATGGAAGCAATACCAATGACTTCCAACACACCCATTAGAAGAATAGCAACAATGAGCCATCCGAAACGGATTTTTTCCTTTGATGTAAAAATATGACCTAGTCGCTTGATAAACATGCAATAGTATTTTGCCCAAAATTAGGCATTTAGGGAATTTGTAAAAAATAATCTACCAGTTGGACAGGATAATTGTCCACCTAAAAAACATAAAAAATAGTTCCGTAGCTATGGCTATGCAACGATTTTTTAAAGTGGCACTACGGTGAAAACTATGGGTACAAGCATAAATCGCCTAAATGAAACAGAATAGCATTACGAAACGCATCTGCGG
>CALGLY010000460.1 GCA_937959095.1 uncultured Saprospiraceae bacterium | reverse complement strand
AAATACTCAATAATTGGAAAGCAAAAACAGGACAAGAAAAGCCCAAAATGATTCTGCAATGCGTAAGCGGTGGCGGATTACGTGCTGCTGCTTGGACGATGCAAGTACTCCGTAATGCTGACATACATACGGAAGGAAATTTCATGAAAAACACCGTACTTATGTCAGGTGCGTCGGGTGGCATGATTGGGATGGCTTATTTCCGAGAATTACATCATTTAGCACAGCATGATTCGAGTATTCGCCCCGATAATATCCAGCATATTGATGAAGTATCGAAAGATTTACTTAACTCTATCGCCTTCACCATAGTTACCAATGATATTTTCCTTCCTGTCGGAAGCATCGAGATGGGAGATAAAAACTATGACTATGATAGGGGCTATATGTTTGACAAACAATTCCATGAAAACACCAATCATTTACTAAACAAAACCCTCGGCGATTATAAATTAGCTGAGCAAGAAGCGGAAATGCCTTTACTTTTCATCACGCCTTATATCGTGAATGACGCGCGGCGATTCATCATCTCTCCACAGCCTGTTTCCTATATGACCATCCCGCCAATAGGCGTAGAAAAACCCGAAAGTGTAGATATAGATGCGATTGATATTCAAAATTTCTTCGCTAATCAACAGCCCGATAGTCTACAATTTGCCACTGCACTCCGCATGAATGCGACCTATCCTTATGTGCTTCCTGCGGTCTCCTTACCGACGCAAACAGAGATTAAAGTGATGGATGCAGGCTTTCGGGATAATTACGGTATCAAATCCGCGACCCGCTTTATTCATGTCTTTAAAGATTGGATAAAAGAAAACACAAGTGGCGTAGCAATCGTATTGGTACGTAGCCTAGAGCGCGAAAGTCGCACCATAGAAGCTAATGAACACGAAGGTATCCTTAACTCCTTACTCGACCCACTCGGTATTGTCGGAAAAATCATTCTACTACAAGACTACGAGCATGATAGTAGCATGGGCTTTTTATACGAATTGCTAGGAAAAGATATGTTTGAGATCATCGAGTTCAACTATATTCCCAGCAATGAAGACGAAGCTGCTTCTATGACTTTCCACCTCACCGACCGCGAGAAAAAGGACATTCTACAATCTATTCATTTGGAACAAAATCAGGAGAGTTTGGAGCGGTTGAAGGAGTTGTTGGAGTCAGAACAAATGATAGAGAACAGAGAATAGAGAAAAAATCTCTGCTCTCTGTTCTGTTGTCTCTGCTCTAGAACTAAGCAACGGTTAAAGAATAAGTTCCCAATTTGGACTTTTTCTTTTCCGTCCATTTTTCACTTTGTAAACAGTCAAATATCCAGATATGCTCCCATTTACAAAGCAAAAACTGGACAAAAAATAAAGTCGTCGAAATAGGGAAGTTATTCTTTGACCGTTACTAAGCATTCCGATTGATACAATTCAAATCTTCAAATGCTTGCGTCAAACGCTTATTGAATGATTGCTCGGCAGCACGTAGCCACTTGCGCGGGTCATAGTTTTTCTTATTTGGCTTATCGTCGCCATCTGGGTTTCCGATTTGCGTCTGCATATAGCCTTTCTTTCCTTCGTAATAATCACGAACACCTGCCCAAAACGCCCATTGTTGGTCGGTATCAATGTTCATTTTCACAGCGCCATACGTTATCGCCTCGCGAATCTCCTCGCGCGATGAACCCGAACCACCATGAAAGACAAAATTGATAGGATTTGCACCCGTCTTGAATTTCTCCTGCACGTAGTCTTGCGAGTTTTTCAAGATGATAGGACGCAACTCTACATTACCTGGCTTATAAACTCCATGTACATTTCCAAAAGCAGCAGCCACCGTAAAGCGATCGCTTATTTTCTTCAATTTCTCGTAAGAGTAGGCTACTTCCTCAGGTTGTGTGTAGAGGCGAGAGCTATCTATATCGGTATTATCTACGCCATCTTCTTCGCCACCAGTCACTCCCAATTCTATCTCTAGCGTGATGCCGATTTTCGCCATGCGCTCTAGATAGTGTGCAGATATTTCGATATTTTCTTCAATTGGTTCTTCCGATAGATCCAACATATGCGAACTATACAACGGACGACCTGTATCGGCAAAGTGCTTTTCATTAGCACGCATCAAACCATCCATCCACGGAAGCAATTTCTTCGCGCAGTGGTCGGTATGCAAAATCACAGGCACACCATAGGCTTTCGCTACCTGATGTACGTGCATCGCGCCTGAAATACCACCAATGATAGACGCTTGCTGTCCTTCATTCGATAAGCCTTTCCCTGCAAAAAACGAAGCTCCACCATTCGAGAATTGAACAATAACAGGCGAATTTACCTCGCGTGCTGTTTCCAATACTGCATTTACGGTGTTTGTACCAACTACGTTTACCGCAGGCAGCGCAAAGTCGTTTTCATTGGCATAATTCAATAATTCTGTTACTTCATCGCCATACAATACGCCTGGTCGAAATTTAGTAGCTGTAGCCATAGAGTTTTGTTTTTGGGACGGTAGACGGTAGACGATAGACGGACGCTTCGCTTGACGGTATTTTTTTGGACTTGTCAAGCAAAGCATCCGTCCACCGTCTACCGTTGTCCGTCCACCGTTCTTATATAATTTCTTTCTCGGTCAAATAGCGTTCCGCATCTAGCGCAGCCATGCAGCCTGTACCTGCTGCCGTTACTGCTTGGCGGTAGATTCTATCTTGCGCATCGCCGCTTGCGAAAACGCCTTCTACATTAGTGTGCGTAGAATCTGGCTTGGTCACAAGATAGCCAACATCATCCATATCTAGCCATCCTTTGAAGATGTCAGTATTTGGCTTATGTCCGATGGCTACGAAGAATCCTTTCACTGGAATTTCAGACTTATCGCCTGTTTTGGTATTCACTACCCGTACACCTTCTACTTCCTCTGCACCTAGAACTTCTTCCGTCTGCGTATTCCAATGAATGATAATATTCTCGGTCTTCTTCACGCGGTCTTGCATAATTTTAGACGCACGCATTTCATCGCGACGTACTAATAAATGTACCGTAGGGCAAAGCTTCGCTAAATAAGAAGCTTCCTCTGCGGCAGTATCACCACCACCTACTACGGCTACCTCCAAGCCTTTGAAAAAGAAGCCATCACATACCGCACAAGCAGAAACACCCTTATTCGTTAGGCGTTGCTCCGATTCCAAACCTAGCCACTTGGCACTCGCCCCTGTTGAGATGATAACTGTATTCGCATGGATTTCTGTACCATCTTCTGCCCACACTTTATGGACTGGCCCTGAAAAATCGACCTTACTAATCATTGCATAGTTCACCTCCGTGCCGAAGCGTTCTGCTTGTTTTCGGAAATCTTCCATCATTTGTGGTCCCATGATACCATCAGGGTAACCAGGGTAATTTTCAACATCGGTCGTCGTAATTAATTGACCTCCGATTTCATTTCCCGTATATAGTATCGGTTCTAGATTTGCTCTAGAAGCATAAATAGCTGCGGTATATCCCGCAGGGCCTGAACCAATAACAAGGCACTTTGCGTGCTTAATTGTATCTGACATATTTTGTAGCTATTTGCTGTTTGCTATTGGCTATTGGCAGCTAAAAGCAAACAGCTAATAGCCAATAGCCAATTCGTGGCGCAAAAGTAAAAAATAAACTAACGCTTCAAGGGGAATTTCGGATGAATAACATAGCCTTTTTACGAAAAACACGCTACATTAGAGTTACGATATGTTTTTTTGCAGACAAAATTCAACATAATGAAGTCATCCCTGTACCTTTTTTTACTTTCCTTTTTATTTCTTCAAGCCTGTACCGTCAAGACCCTAAGTGTAGTAGAAGATAAGCCTTCCTACGAAGAACGCGCCCAAGAACTCGCCCACAAATACATCATCACCGATGGTCACGTAGATTTACCCTACCGACTAACCGTACAGAATTTCCGACTGCAAAAGGAGTTTTTAGGCATCCCAATAGAGACGGATGATGGCGATTTTGATTATGTCCGTGCAAAAAAAGGCGGCTTAGATGCGCCTTTCATGTCAATTTATATTCCTGCAAGCTATCAGAAAGATGGTGGAGCGAAGGAGTTCGCAGATACGCTGATAGATATGGTAACAGGCATCGCAGCAGCGCATCCTGATAAGTTTTCTATCGCTACTTCGCCCGACCAAGTAGAGGCAAATTTCAAAAAAGGCATTATTTCTTTGCCGCTGGGTATGGAAAATGGCGCACCGATAGAAGATAAACTCGAAAATGTAAAATACTTTCATGAGCGTGGCATCCGCTACGTCACCCTCACGCACTCGAAGGATAATTTGATTTGTGATTCTTCTTATGATACCACAGGCACTTGGCAGGGCTTGAGTACATTTGGACGTAAAGTAGTGGAAGAAATGAATCGTGTAGGCATTATGGTCGATATTAGTCATGTATCCGATAAGACCTTTTATCAGGTGATGGATATGACGGATGTACCTTGCATTGCGTCGCATTCCTCTTGCCGAAAATATACACCAGGCTTTGAGCGAAATATGGATGATGCCATGATAAAGCGATTGGGCGAAAACGGCGGTGTGATTCAAATCAATTTCGGCTCTACCTTCCTAGATGGCGAAATACAAACCGCTCGTAATAAGCAACGTGCCGAACTGTCCAAAATCCTAAAAGAGAAAGACCTCGACTGGCGCGATGAAGCGGCAAAACCCGTGATAGAAGCCTTCGAAAAAGCAAATCCTAGTCTTTACTCCGATGTAAAAATGGTGGCAAATCATATCGATCATGTTGTCCGATTGGCAGGTATAGATCATGTGGGCATCGGCTCGGAT
>CALGLY010000459.1 GCA_937959095.1 uncultured Saprospiraceae bacterium | reverse complement strand
GAGGCAAAAAACGCAGACATAGCAAGGCTATGGCGAGTATTTTTAACGAAGTATAAATTCAAAAGAAATCGAAAAGTGTTATAAGTTATTTTTTAGTCGTTCCTAAGGATCTTATCGTCCAACTATTTTATCCAGCAAGTGATACAGACTCGAATGATATTTCCAAATATAAAAATAAGGTACTTGCTTTGCACCAAACTGTACGCGTAGCGTTTCTAAGCGTTCAATAATACTTCCTTCAAAATCGAAACAATTGAGCTGTAGTACATTTCGGGTATATTGTATGGCTTCCCAAAGTAATAAAATGCCCGAACCACTTTTTCGCAAATCAGGATGATCGCCTGAAAATAAATAGTAAGCGGTCTTTCTATCCCATACTAAATAAGCTGCCGAATGGATTTGTCCATCTGTATCCCGTGCACAAAAGATTTGGCGAGCTTGTTGCTTTTCTAGAGCAGCATCGAGGCGCAAGAATTGTGCTTTTGTATAGGGTGCTGGAATGCCTTGTCGCTTAAAACTCCATGTATTTACTTCATAAAATTCCTCGACAGAAAGTTTATAATCTATAGTTAATAGTTCTTCAGCTTTCTTAATATTTCGCCGTATACTTTTATTTGCATTTCGTTTAATAGCGACTAAATCACTAAGATCATCGAATTGATAGGTGTAATAGGTGGTTTGTTGATAGCCTTTCCAATAAAAAGGTAGCCAATTGCTGATAAGTGGGTGAAAATTTTGCTTGAAACCGTCTATTTTGGGGAGTTGTTCTATTAGTTCTTTATAAAGAAGATGTTGTTTTTTTAATGTCCGAAGTTCGGGAATAAGATAAGGTCCCATTGCTTTCACGAATAGCGGCATGGTGATGTACTGGAAACTAGCGCGGTTTTTGATGAAATAAGGCAAGGTTGCTACTACTTGTTCTCCCCGAAATATAATTGCTACATCCCAACTACTGTCTTCACAGGTAGCATCCAAATACCAATCATATACCCAAAGGGGTAAATCGCTGGCAGTAGTACAAAATTTCCGATAATGTTCTTTGTTTGTCATATTTCGTATTAGAAAACATGGAAAGTGTATTGCATCATTCCATGAATTTGTAGTTTTGCATCCGCTCCCCTTTTTTTCTGATGTAGAAATTTATTGCACAAAGCATATAACGTAACAAATAGTATAGAATGAAAGTAACAGAATACTTTGAAAAAGCAAAAGGGAAAACGCTTACTTCTTTTGAAGTATTGCCTCCACTAAAAGGTGGTAGCATGCAAGCTATATTCGATACACTCGACCCTTTGATGGAATTTAAACCTCCTTTTATTGATGTTACTTATCATCGAGAGGATTTTATTTATAAGAAACGAGAAAGTGGTTACTATGAAAAAGCTGCCGTCCGAAAACGCCCAGGCACTATTGGTATTTGTGCTTCCATCATGCACCGATATGGTGTAGATGCGGTACCGCACCTGATTTGTGGTGGCTTCACCAAGGAGGATACAGAAAATGCATTGATTGATTTAAATTTCCTAAATATCAATAATGTACTTGCATTGCGAGGTGATGCCCGAAAATTTGAAGGAAAATTCATTCCAGAAGCAGAAGGACATCCCTATGCCATTGATTTAGTGAAGCAAGTAGCGGACATGAATAAAGGGAAATACTTAGACGCGGGTATTGCAGAGGGTGCAAAATCTGATTTTTGTATTGGTATAGCAGGTTATCCTGAAAAGCATTTTGAAGCCCCCAATATGGATTATGATTTAGAATGGACAAAGGCTAAAGTAGAGGCTGGTGCAGATTACATTGTAACGCAAATGTTTTTCAATAATGAAAAATATTTTGAGTATGTTGATCAATGCCGCGCTGTGGGTATCAATGTGCCAATAGTACCTGGACTAAAGCCACTGACAAAGAAATATCAAATGAACTCCTTACCGAGATTGTTCTATATTGACTTGCCAGAAATTTTAGTGAAAGAAATGGGGAAAGCAAGTAATGGAGAGGCACGTCGGCAAGTAGGGGTAGAGTGGTGTATTCAGCAATCAAAAGAATTGAAAGCAAGGGGAGTACCTTGCTTACATTATTACACGATGGGCGACTCAAAGACGATTCAGGAGATTGTAGAATCGGTACTTTAGAGCCTGTTGGGGATTTTTACCAATGAAATTCTGCGTAGTGTGGTAGGAATTTTAAGTGCAAATACAAGCCCGTTCGCGGAGCAGGCAGGCTTGTATTTGCCTTAGTATTTCTTCAAAAAAGTTCGTTTTCCACGAGTTCACAGATAATATGCCCTATCAAAATATGTGCTTCTTGTATGCGCGGCGTGTCTTTGGAAGGGACATTGAGTAGCAATGGATTTAGTTCTGCCAATTTGCCACCTGTCTCGCCTGTTAGACCAATTATTTTCATGCATTGCTGCTGGGCTTGTCGCATAGCCTTTACCACATTAGGCGAATTGCCAGACGTAGAAATTCCTATCAAAATATCACCTTCACGCCCTTTTGCTTCTATGGAGCGTTGGAAGATATAATCAAAGGAATAATCATTCGCCACGGCAGTCAGATAAGCCGTGTTTATATTCAATGCTTCTGCGAAAAGGGGCGGGCGATCTTTATAGAAGCGTCCACTCAATTCAGCGGCAATATGTTGCGCATCGGAAGCACTGCCGCCATTACCGCACAGCAATACTTTATTTTTGTTCCGAAAGGCTTCAATGCACCAATCGGTAGCCGTTTGGATACGTGCAAGTAAGGCATCATCCGCTAGTAGTGCTTGCTTCACTTGAATGCTCTCGGAGATGCGTTTTTTTATATCGGAATGTGGTTTCAAATTGTAATTTATACTAAAAGATTTGAGATTTTAAGACGTGAGATTTGAGACCTTTATTTCTCTAAATCAAATCTTTACAGCATCTTGGGATTTTTCTTTCCTGAAAATCCCCAACAAGCTCTTAAAATTCTCTTATTCGATAATTTATTCACTGAATCTATCTAATTTATATTTTCAATATCTTAAACTGATTTCACTTTGAACCGCGTCTCCTATCTTAACATCTCACATCTATAAAAACGGCTTATAATTCCTAAATGCCTCATTCAAGGCTTTGAAATCTATCTTGCCATCATTCGCTTTCAAATGTTCTGCTACTACGATGGCTTTTTCCAAACGTTTTGCTTCGCCTTTTGGTTTGCCGATGATATGTAAAAGACTCCGTTGTTTTCCCTTTGTGAGGGCATGAAAAAGCCGATCAGCAGTTTCATCTTGATAGAGCAATTCCTGAAATTCATCGGGCATCGGTAAGCCGTATTTGCTTTCGTCCTTTGCTAGAGTGATATCCAATTTCGAGCCGATATGCAGCGCCATCTTCTTCCGAATTGCACTATTCAGCATGATGAAATAGCTACCATCTCCTTTGGGCATCAAGGCGCATTGAAATTCATGTTCGCCATTCAGATTGCAGACTACGCGGCTTTGTTTTTCTGTTAGAAATGCCTGTGCAATTTCATCAGGCACGAGTACATGATGTCCCCAAAGTGGATTGTCTTCAAAGCGTTCAAGCTGGGCTGTAAATTGCATAAGAGTCGATTTTGTCATACAAAAATAAAGGAAAAAAGAATAGGATGATAGGAATAGCTGTATCTTCATACTCTGAATTTTAAAAGAAGAAATTACAGCATGCTATTATATAATGTAACGGTTAAAGTAGATCGGAAGATACAAGAAGATTGGCTGCAATGGATGCGCAGTGCTCACATCCCTAAAGTAAAGCGATTGGGCGGCTTTGCAGGACATCGTATTTGCCGCTTATTAGGCACGGATGAGACGGACGGCTTCACCTATGCCGTGCAATATCTTAGTACAGATATTCCCGCTTTTCAACATTTTCAGATAGAGCATGAAGCCAATTTGGAAGTAGAAATGATGCAGAAATTTCCCAACCAATTTGTACATTTTAGCTCCCTTTTAGAAATTATTGAATAATATGAAAAATCGCTCGGCAGTGATTCTGCTGCTGTTAGCCAATACTGTTTCGGGCATTGCGCAGGGCATTAGCATGATTGCGATTCCTTGGTATTTTGCGAAGGAAGAAGCCATGAGCCAATTTGGCTTGGTGTATATGTTCACGACGGCTTTAGCAATTTTTTGGTCGCCCTATTGCGGTACACTCATTGATCGCTTCGATCGGAAACACATCTTCTTAGGGCTTACTGCGATTGTTGGCTTGCTCATAAGTGCGATTGCTTTTCTTGGTTTTTCTTGGGGAATGCTGCCGTGGTATTTGGTAGCTGCTGTGTTTACGCTCACCTTTTTGGATTACAACTTGCATTATCCTTGTGTCTATGCCTTTGCTCAAGAAATTAGCGAACCACGCTACTATGGGCGCATGACTTCCTACATCGAGGTGCAAGGGCAACTCACGACCATCATGGCAGGCGGTGGTGCGGCACTCCTTCTGGAAGGTACATCGGCAGGACAAGGCGATTTTTTTGGTTTTCCAATAAGTATTCCTTTTACCATTGAGGCTTGGTCGATTCAGCAAATTTTTCTACTCGATGCCATCACCTATTTCCTAGCTTTTTGTATTATTGCTTGCATCCGTTATGTGCCACTTCGCACACGCACACCTGATACAGGAAGTGTGTTAAGTCAGTTAAAAATAGGTTTGCAATACCTCAATGAGCATCGCATGATTTTGCTATTTGGAGTGGCTTCTTTTTCGGTTTTTGCGGTCACCCTACTCACCAATTTTTATCTTTCGGCTACCTATGTCAATAAGCATTTACTAGCTGGTGGTGATGTCTATGCCTTTTCAGAAGTGTGCTATTCTATAGGCGCGGTTTTTGCGGGCATTGCTATTCGAAGACTTTTCCGCTGGACGAATATTCCTATCTCCATAACCTTGATGACTGGGATTTGTACGGTCCTTTTGGCCGTCCTAACCTTTACTCAAAGTATTCCAGTTTTCTATATTATGCTCATTCTTTTGGGCATCACGAATGCTGGTATCCGCATACAGCGCACGACTTTTTTATTTAAGCATGTCCCCAATCAAGTCTATGGACGTGCTACGAGTATCTTTTTTCTTACCAATATTGGATGGCGGATAGTGTTATTAGGCTTCTTCTCGATGCACTTTTTCCAAGTCGATAATAATATCATTTATGCCTTTGGTATGCTGAGTGGTTTCTTATTCTTGACACTGCTTGTATTGTGGCGTTATCAGGCGGATTTTGTACGGTTGGATGAGCAATGAAAGACATAAGGTAGAGCAGGTAATAAATAATCTACTCCCTAAGTAAAAGACTGTCAGCCTTGAACAATTCTAATGAAGTACATTAAGATTCCTTTTTCGAAAGGTATCAATAATAGAAGGCAAGACATAAAAAGTATGCTGTCTAGACTTTTAAACTACCCAGATGCCTTTTGTTTGACTTTGACATTTCTGATAGCTCGCTCGGAGGGATTTGCCGCTCAACGGTCAGAACCAATACCATTGGGGTAACTCTTCTGAAAAAGTGATTTTTACCATATCAAAACCACGCGAAGTACTCGCTTTTGTAGGTGCGAAAACTCTAGTAGTCAGCCTTTGGAATGCTGCAAATAATGCAAGTAAGGGAGCAGGCAAAAAATAATCTACCCATTTGTCTTGTTCTTTTTTCCAATGGCGTTGTTGCTCATCAGTTACAGAATCAACTATGCGCCTTCTTCGCGCCTGCTTGTAGCAGACAAGCCTAGCCATTGAAAAAAAATAACGAATCCAAATTTTGGGTAGGTTATTTCTTGCCTGCTCCCTAAAGAGATGGTGACTGATTTTTATACAAATTTGCTAGCTGAAATGCCCAAAGATGAAGTCTTACGGTAAGCTAAATTAACCTATCGCGATAACACTAATCCTCACAATCAGCATCCAAGTATTTGGGCTTGCTTCATTCCAATTGGATATATGAGATTGCTTTTCATATGGCATAAAATTTTTATTCAAAATACTAAAATGTGTACGAATTTTCGCGGAAAATCATCGAAATCGCACTATTTTTTTTTCCCAAATGAAAAATATTTTCCAAAATTAGGAAATTGGAAGCTTATTTCCGACTTTGCAATTATGTTCGGAGGTTATACTACTGATTATCACTTATTAATGTTTTTATGTTTTATAAAAAGTTGATAACAAGAGTTCTCTAGACTGAATGATTTAATATTTGAGAATTATTGCTTTTGTGATGATGCTACTAATTTTATTGAAAATAGCTCATAAACCAGCTTTTTTAGTTTGAAATAGAACACATTTGGCAAATGTATTATATCTAAGCAAGCTGATTATTAGTGACTTTGCTTATGAAACTAGAAAATCCCAAATATTAGTTTTAATCATACAAGTTATAATTCATTATTTTTAAAATAAGTAGTTAGACAAAAATAAAATGACCACTAAATTGGATTCTATTTTTTCCTGAATCGAGGTGTTTGTTTGACTACTTAGGCAATGTACAAGAATAAACTAGACAATTTAGGCTAGATATTTTTTCTTCTAATAAATTTTCAAAAACCCTGTCTGCCGTCAGGCAGGCGCGTATAGCCTAGCTACATAAGGCTTTTTTAAGATTTATTAGAGAGAAAAATATCAGTATAAAATGTCTAGTTTATTTTTGGATCTTGCCTTATTAGTACTTATCTACCTTTTTACTCATTAAGATAAAGGGCATACAGACATGAAAGCAAATACAAATAGCACTAGAATCTTCGTGGTAGAAGACGATCCTATGTATCAACGGATGGTCAAGTATATTGCGGAAATGAACCCCGATCATGAAGTGCATGTTTTTAAAACGGGAAAAGAATGCTTAAATAATTTGCATCTCAATCCTGACATCATTTCATTGGATTATACGCTGCCTGATATGACGGGAGCAGAGGTGCTGAGACAAATCATAGGTCATAATGAACATGCGGCAGTTTTGGTTTTGTCTGGTCAGAAAGACATTAGCACAGCAGTAGAACTCGTTCAGAGTGGCGCGTATGACTACATTGAAAAAGAAAGTAATACGCGCGACCGACTGATGAGTGCTATTGAACGGGCCAAAGAGCAGCTCGCCATGAAACGTGAGATAGATACTCTGCGCGAACAACTTACCCAACGCTATCAATTCAAGAATACAATTATAGGGACAAGTAAGCCAATGATGCGTATCTTTCAGTTGATTGAGAAATCAATAAATACAAACATCACGGTTTCTATTAGTGGCGACACGGGTACTGGCAAAGAAGTGGTAGCCAAAACAATCCATTTCAATTCGAGGCAAAGTAAAGGACCTTTTGTACCTGTGAATATGAGTGCCATCCCAACTGAGTTGCTAGAAAGTGAGCTTTTTGGCTATGAGAAAGGAGCATTCACGGGGGCAGCTACGCGCAAGAAAGGACAGTTTGAACTTGCCCATAAAGGCACGCTCTTTTTAGATGAAATTGCTGAAATGGACTTAGGGATGCAAGCTAAGGTACTACGAGCTTTGCAGGAGCGCGAATTCGTGCGTGTAGGAGGCGAAAAGGCAGTGAAATTCGATGCGCGTATCTTGATAGCAACACATAAAGATCTAAAAGAAGAAGTAAATAAAGGTAGATTTCGAGAAGATTTATATTATCGTCTGCTTGGTCTAAATATTCATCTTCCGCCACTTTATCAGCGCGGAAATGATGTAATTTTGCTGGCACAACACTTCCTGAAATTATTTGCAAAAGAAAATAATATGGGAAAGATTGAGTTATCAAGAGAGGCAAAAACAAAATTGATGACCTACTCTTACCCTGGTAATGTACGCGAGCTAAAAGCGGTCATCGAATTGTCCGCTGTGATGTCGAATAACAATTCGATTGAGGCAGAGGATATTCAATTTCAGAGCCCTAAGCAAGAAGTTGCATTCATTTCGGAAGAGATGACATTGGAGAGTTATAAGCACAAAATTATTCATCACTTCTTGAAGAAATACGATAATAACGTCATTTTAGTAGCTAATAAATTAGATGTTGGGAAGTCTACCATTTACAGAATGCTAAAAGAAGATAAGTATAAAAGAAGGCAAGTAATTTCTTCTTAGTAATGGCAAATTAATAAATGTACATTTATTTGTTTGCCATTACTAAGGTAAGTAGACGGACATAATTAAGTTATGTTTTTGACTGTAGCTATTTTTGAATGAGGCAAGGCTTGTCTGCTACAAGCAGGCGAAAAACACAGCCATAACTAGTTATAGCGCGTATTTTCAACGAAGCATCATTTAAAAAG
>CALGLY010000458.1 GCA_937959095.1 uncultured Saprospiraceae bacterium | reverse complement strand
TCTTTAACTAGTAAATCAAGGCTTGAAATTTTCGAGTTCAAAAACTCTATATAAGCGTTTCGCATTTCCTTTGGAGTCATTGGATTCCCTTCTTCTAGTAACCAATCTTCAGGTATCACTGAGATAATATCCTCAATGACTTCCGAGCTAACATTTGTCCGAATGAAGTCGGCAGCTTCCGGTAATTTCGTTGCTCTTGCAAGCATTACATGATTCTTTATCAAGGGAAAAGTGCGTCCAATATGCGATTTCCAAGTCGCCCAATTGTGATGAAAATACAAACTTGCGCCATGATCGATAACCCAAAGTTCTTTTTTCCAATTGAGCAAATTCGTATTGTTTGCAGTCCGATCAATATTGGTGATAATACTATCCAACAAGACCACTTTTGATGCCGATAAAGGATCAGCAACAGACACCAAAGGGTCATAAGTTATCGCGCCCGAGAGGAAGTGCATTCCAAGATTCAGTCCAACACTAAATTTTAGTAAGTCTTGAATTTCTTCATCGCCTTCGGTCTTACTAAAGGAATCATCCAAATTCATAAAGACTAATTCAGGAACTTTCAAGCCGATGGCTCTCGCTAATTCCCCTCCAATCAATTCCGCAATCAATGCCTTCTTTCCTTGTCCTGCGCCACGAAATTTTAATACATATTGAAAGTCATCACTCCCTTCCACGATAGCAGGTAATGAGCCTCCTTCGCGCAAGGGCTGAATGTATTGGACGACATCGACGGTTCTTATTTCAATTTTCTTCATAAAAAACAAAACCTTTGAACAACAAATTTAGATTACTATCCCTATTTTCTTCTGCTAAAGCTACTGCTTTTTAATAGCTTTCTTGATTTTGATGAAACTTTCAATTTTATTTAATAATTTCAGGATATGAATTCCCTCTGTTTATAAATTAACGACGCATTACACTATGAAGAAGCATTTGAAAACAAGCCTCCTTTGCTGCCTTTTGCCCTTTATCGGTTTCGGGCAAGATGCCTTTGAACAAGCAAAAACGCTGATTCAGTATGAGAAAATCATTTCTAATAAGCAGTTACCCGCTATCGTAGATGTCTATATTGCCGAAACAGCTTTCACAGAAGAACATAGAACTGAAATAGAAAATATAGTAGCATTCACCAAAAATCCTTTCGGAGTACAGCTAGACTATGCTGCCTTTTCCCTCGGAAGCCTTGTTATACTAGATAAGGCAATGCTTGCTAATCGTCAGAGAAAAAATCAGGTAGAAGATTATGAACTCGCACAAGAATGCCGAGCTAATCTTCCCGAAAACAAGGAGGATTTTTGGGCAGATGAACGTGTGTTTTTTAGCGAGAGTGATTTTGCATGTTATCAACAGAAATATTTAGAAAAACACGATAGTGCTTCTTTCCCCACAGCCGAAACCTACACGGCTAAAACTAATTCAAGATCACCCGTGTATTCTCCATCCGTCGCGCTTTCCGTACCAACTAAAGTAGTCGATGCGACCTCACAGTTTTTAGTATTGCGGGTAAAAGAAGAATTGCTCCTAGCTTTTTTTGATGGGTTTTTAGAAGATATTCGAGATTCGAAAGAACTTACTTTCTTGCTTCCTAATACCTATTTTCTACTCGAAAACAATGATATTTTCAAAGCTCCTTCTATGGGAGCAGCTTGGGTGACGGCTTTTGAAGAAGACCTCGAACAATTGCCTCAGCACTTAGAGCAACTCCTAATCGCTACTCCAGAATATGCCGAACTGCGCGATGCACCAAGTACGCAAATGTTTTTATTAGCAAATAGAATTTATCAGCGTATCGACGCGGGGGGCGATGTGGATGTGTGGCAGTTCTTGGAGGAGCATTATGAACAGTTTTCCGATTCTGATTTTTATCTCGTGCAATTACTTGGTTTAGCAGATTTGATTCAAGAAAATCTAGAAATTCAAGGCACAAACTATTGGTATGACGAAGCGGATGTGGACGTACTATTGCGAAGCTCTAAAAATGCAGCCCTCCTTTTCACAGGCTTACTTTATCAGCAAAAGCGCGAATTATTTAAAAAACTAAAAGTCCCTATCAAGGGGCAAAAAGTACCTTTAGTCGATTTGTTGCAGGGAGATGCCGCAAATTTTGTACGTAGTATGAGCGGTTTGTTACAAGCAGGTAGTCAGTTGAATCTCGATTTCCAACAGATTAGACGCTATGAGCCGAGTCGCTTTGAAGAGCCTGATATGTACCGCAATGCCGCAATAAATCTGGCACATGGTTTTTTCGATTTTCTGGACGAAACAGTGGCTTTGATACACTTCAAAGACCCAACTGCTTTCCTCGATTCGGACTATACGCGCTTGTACAAACCTTTAGCGTTTCAAAGTTTACAAACCCTCGATGCAGCTTTTGCTAAAGACTACGGAAAGCTTTTGGTACATTCTACACAGCTTATGCAGCCCATCATAGAAGCACGTATTGTAAACTTAGACCGTAAATTAGTAGGACTACCTGATGTGGAACAAAAGCGAATCCGAAAGGAAATCAAGCAATTGAATGATTTTATAAAAAGCTATCTTTACTACGGAGGCTTTATCGTGGATATTCTTTCGGCTGCCACTACCGAAGAGGTCCATTTTATCATTGATAAATATGCTGCGCCCGTGCAATCTTATCGGGTCAATCGGCAGAGTGATTTCAGTATAAATATAGGCGCGTATCCAGGGCTATATAGTGGCTATGAGCTGTCGAGCGATGTGCTAGAGAGTAGCTTTGTGACGGGTGTGACTGCGCCTATTGGTTTGTCTTTGGGTTGGGGCAAACAGAAAATGGGTTTCCGAAAACCAGAGAGTTCTGTCTCGCTTTTTCTACCAATTATTGATATTGGTGCGCCCTTTAGTTATCGTTGGCAAAATGATTCGGAGGGCTTTCCTGCTAATCTGACTTGGCGGCAGGTACTTTCTCCGGGCGCGTACTTGGTATGGGGACTCGGAGATACACCACTCGCCCTGAAATTGGGCGCACAGTATACACCTGAACTTCGCAAAGTGACTACAAGAAGCTTGGAATTTCAAACGAATGCATGGCGTATAGGCGCGACGATAGCTGTGGATATTCCTGTTTTTTATTTGAAGCGGTAAAGCAATTTTGCACTGTTTTTAGTTTAACTTTAACCATTCCATGATTATTATCAGGAATGGCTAAAGTTAGACTTAGATTAAAGGCAATTCAATTTGTACTTCATTTCTTCACCCCAGGCAATTTCACGCCCTTCCAGCCCATTAGTACATCATAGCCGCCTTCTTCATTGATTATAAACTCAAAGACCTCTTCATCACTCGGATCTTCAAAAAAGGTAGTTTCATTCTCCGCTACTAATTTACCTGCTATTTCACCATCCTGAAATAGAACCAAACGCCCATTTTCTACTTCAACCAATAATTCCAGATTATTCATATCCGCAAATACATAAGTGCCTTCATATCGCTTTAAAAAATTATCCTCCAACGGAATGGATTGTCGATTTATTTTTTTTGGCACATCGTAGGGCTTTCCTTCTATCATGCTAATCATATCCTTAATGGTTTTTTGAAAGGGAATGCCTTCAAAGTTCGTCAGTAGCACAAAGCTTGTGTTCGTCTTCAAGTCGAGGTAAACTTGCGCGCGCACGCCATCCGAGCCGCCACTGTGTTGTATAATGCTATCTTTCGCCATTTGGTGTGCTAGAGGAGTTGTCTGAAAGG
>CALGLY010000457.1 GCA_937959095.1 uncultured Saprospiraceae bacterium | reverse complement strand
CAAGACTATCAAAAACAACTCGAAACGAGCCCTTTTCGGAATGCCGATTACTACTTCCAAGAATTTGCATTTTTTAGCGAGACTTATGTATTTTCTTTAACTCAAAAACCTTCCGCTCGACAACCCTTCCAGGAAATGTCCGCTGCCTTGGATACTGCTTATATTTCCTTTAAGCTGCGACAAGCTTGTCATGCCCTTTCCAATCAATCTGCATTTAGGCATGAGTATACCTTGAATATGATTCCCGAAATCATTGATTATATAGAAGCACATGACTTACAGGAAAATATCGCTATCGGCTTGTATTATTATATTTATCTCACTCTCACGGTGCAGCAGGCCGAAGTCGCCTTCCAAGAACTCAAACAATTGCTCCCCAAAGCGACTCCTTATTTCCCACATCGGGAGCGACGCGATATTTACTTGATGCTAATTAATCATTACATTAGAAAACTAAATAAAGAAGGCATAAAACAAGCAGCCTACGAAATATTTGAATTGTACAAAGAAGGCTTGCAATCGGATAGTTTGCTGGAAAACGACACGCTTTCGCCTTTTACCTATTGCAATATTGTGAATAGTGCCTTGAAAGTGCAGGAGTTAGATTGGGCAGAAAACTTCATTCATAGCTATCAAGTAAAGCTAAATAGGCGATATCAGTTGAGTGTATTTAATCTCAATTTAGCCTTAGTCGAATATACACGCAAAGAACTCGGCAAAGCCTTACAAGCCCTTCGAGATGTTCATAAAATTGGTTTAGGTTTTGAGCTTATCGCTAAAACATTGCTCCTGAAGATTTACTTTGAGCAAGAGGAATTGGAAAGGTTAGATTCTCATTTGACAAACACTGAAAAATTCATTCGTCGTCATAAAAAAGATTTGGATGAGGCTCGCACAAAAAATTATATGAATATTATAAACTATACGAAGGACTTGATGAAGCCTTATAACAAAGCACGACACGCTAAACTAGAAGCGGATATCCAAAAGGAACAAATTCTGACTGAAAAAAAATGGTTGCTCGAACAGTTGCAGAAAGTTCGGTAGTAGGTTATATTTACCGATGATATGAATATTACAATTCCGTACAAAATCCATCAAATTCATTGGACAATATTCGGAGGAGGCAAGCACCTACTCCTTGCTTTGCATGGTTTTGGGGATACTAGCGCTATTTTCAAACAACTCCCTAGCCTAGCTAAGCAATTTACTATCTACGCACCTGATTTACCTTTTCATGGAAAGACCCAATGGAATGCTCCAAGCTACACTGCCGAAGATATGCAAGCCCTCATTCAGCAAGCCCTAGCACATAGCGGACACACGCACTTTTCGGTGATGGGATTTAGTTATGGCGCACGTATTTTACTGACTTTATTGCCTAATATTCAAGCACAATTAGCGCAAATCTATTTACTAGCACCCGATGGTATACAAGCGCGTAGCGGACGTGCTGCGCGGCTTACGCCCTTGTGGCTGCGCCATGCCTTAGTGAGACTCGTTGAGCCGCCCGATCGCTTTTTTGCTTTTCTTCATTTTGTGAGAGCAAAGCATTGGTTGCCAAGTAATACCTATAATTTTCTGCATTTACACTTGAGTCGCCCCAACCGTCGGAAGCGCACCTTTGGTACTTGGCTATCTTTGACGGATTTCCCTATCGAGCCACGCTTGGCGCGCCAACGCTTACAGGCAGCGAAGGTATCTACTACTATTTATTTAGGAAAAAAAGACCCTATCATTTCTATGCAAGCAGGGCATTTCATAGCCAAAGACAATCCAAGTGTTCAATTGCATTTTTTGGATACGGATCATTTTTTGGTGGGCGCGGAATTGGATGCTTTGCTTCGCACTGAACTATAGAGAAGTACTTGTTTTTTTACTCCTCAAATAGAATCCGAACCAGACGCAAGCGAGACCGAAACTCACTTGGCACTAAAAGAGCATTTGTCCCGATCTGGATGGCATCTTGAAAGCGCAAACGGACTTTTTGATTATCCGTGCTCATCACACTATTATGGTCGTAGCGACCACTCCCACGCAATACGTATTCACTAACCGTGTTTTCGTACTTGATATCATCATTAAAAATGAGGCGTAGTGTACTGGGCGTTTTCATAGGGAAATAAGAAGCGTAAATGACATCTCCTTCCTGCGAAAATTGTTTTTTCTGTAAGACCTTTGCCCAATGCAAACGTCCATCTGGATGAATGGAAATAGCCATCATATCTTCATAGTAATAATCTGTGAGCTGACTCGTTTCCGCAGGATTATAATAGCCTGTGGTATTGCGAGAATAGGGGCGTTCATTCACTTTTTTGCGTTCTATGATACTAATGATGCCCCCATCTTGCCGAAATAAGACATCTTGTACCACTGCATCATCTATGCCTCTATTTTTACTAGGCGCACCTTTTCCTAGAAAGGTCTTTACTAATTCTTCCTCAAAAGGATGAAAAGCCATCGTGTGGCTATCAGGATTATCAGGCTTAATGGAAAGATAGAATGCACCTTCCGCCCAAGCCTGATTTTTTATGCCATAAAGTCCGCCTGCTTGCAAATGTTTATTGATATTATCATACTCAAAATAAACATCATAACTTAAGTGACTTCGCATATCTATCGTATAGCTTTTTAGGGCCGTATCCTCTGCTGAAATGTAGTAGCATTCATAGTGGTGTTCCTCCAATTTATACTTAAAATTATCCTTTGCTATAGCGATGTGTAGGTCGCCTTCATCACTTAGCACAAGTTGAGTTTCATCCCGCCCAAGCAACAATTTATCGGGAGAAATAGCCTTTTCCCAAAGTATTTCTCTGCGCTCAATATCGAATACAAGCGCATTGATGGTTCGATTGTTTTCAGTGGAATAAACAAGAAGTTTAGAGCGATTTTCAGAAGGCATTACCTCATAGGTTTGTGACATCAAGGAGGAGCCAAAATTTTTGATTAGAATAGAGTCTGCAAGATTAGAGGCTGCATCATAGGTATGTATTTTGATAAAAGTCTCTAGTTTTTGATGATATTCATAAATGACATGAAAGGCTTTTTCATCAGATATGACATCGAGAACTTTGGGGCGGCGTTTATCGAGAATGATTTCTTTATCCCAGGTTTTCTTTAGATTTTCATCAAAAGCTTGAATACTAAATTCAGTTTCTCTATCTTGAAAAATAAGTGTCTGTCCTTTCATACGTCCAATAATATGATAGGCTTCTTCTTTACGAAGCGATAGTTCTTCGGAAATCGTTACGACTTGTGCATAGCTAAGGCTTGCGAACAATAAACAAAAT
>CALGLY010000456.1 GCA_937959095.1 uncultured Saprospiraceae bacterium | reverse complement strand
ACTGAAAAACGAAGCTGGCGAAACCTTTGAATTGCAAAATAAACTAGATACTTCTCCTTCTTCTATCTGTAAGGAATATATCTGCACTTTTCTACGCGACCCCTATTCAGGTGGAAATTGTCGATATATAGAAGCAGAAAGTATCCGAAATGTATTGACGAGCAGTACCGCAGGTAATGATATTCTAGTCGAAATTCTTGCAACCTTCGAGCAATACGAAGAGGAATCGGAACGTAGTTATGAGTTTGTTCGACTTAATTTCAGCAATGGCGAAGGTGTCATTTCGGATTTAGAACACCACATCACAGAAGTCAATTTCACAGATATATCTTTTGATGAAGAAAAAACGTCTATTGATGATTTTCTAGAAGAAAAAGAAAGCGTGGAATTACTTGGGCAGACCTTTAGTAATGTCCTAGTCACGAATGAAGACAGCAATATGGCTTATTTACAAGCCGAAAAAGGTTTGATTGCCTTGAAATTGGATGGTGTTGTTTGGTTGGTGGAGAACTAGGCAGCGTGCGCTATGACGTATTTCTAAAAACACGTCATAGCGCAGCTCGATTGAGCACGCAAGCTCCACAATCAACTTCCGTATTTCATTCCTTATAAGCCCCTACGCACTCCTTGCATAATATATCAACATAGAATATGTATATTTTATGTAAATGTTAAAAATTATATATGTAATTATGCTATAATTTATTATTATTGTAGCATAAATCCAAAAGCCTGATTTTTCAAGATTCGTGCGTACGTAAACTGACTTTTCAGACTGTTTTTTAGCTCTATTTTTCACTACTTATGAGTATGTTTGGAATTTTTCTGAACTGAAAATTCAAAGATGTTCTAGGGAAGTGCTAATCCTCCGCCTGAAAACTTTCAGACGACTTTATCCAAATAAAAGCTTGCCTCCAAAGGAACTCTAGGCGAGATAAACATCCCTCCTGTCAATTTACTTAGGTAACGTTTCAATTAGACAACACATACTATTTTGTAAGGGTATCCTATCAAAGGATGCTCGATAAATACAACAATCATTTGTTTTTGAGAATGATTGTTGAAACACGATTAGAAAAATGGCTTCTTTAACGCAACGCACAGGAGCATTGGGCAAACGGCTTGCCGCCCACCTCCTGCGACGTACGACTTATCACCTCACCCAAGCACGCATTGAGGCATTCGCCTTAAAAACAGCAGATCAAGCAGTAGATGAATTGCTTGTTTTTCCAGCTCAAGCACTTCCTGCTGGTCCTCGTTCTTTCCTTAATAATACAGATTGGTTGACCGAAGTGCCTTTCACAGATACGCATGGCGGACTTAGCAATATGAAACGACGGAATGCCGTAAATGCTTGGTGGATAAATGAAATGTTCCATGATACTTCTATGCGGGGTCGCTTAGCGATATGGCTACGCACGATATGGGTAAATGGACGGCTTGAAAATGCAAAAATGGGGTTTAATTATTTTCGCTTGATTCATTATATGGCAAAAGGAAATTTAAAAACCCTCGCGCATAAAATGACAAGGGATATGGATATGTCCTACTATTTGGATAATAGGAGTAATCTAGCGAGTAATCCGAATGAAAACTACGCCCGAGAATTTCTGGAACTCTTCACCATACTAAAAGGTCCACAGATTGGCCCTACCGATTATACGAACTACACGGAAGCGGATATCGTGGAAGCGGCTAAGGTATTCACAGGCTATAGATCTTTTAACTATGATGTTAGTTTCTATAATAATTTTGATCCCGATACAGGCTTCGTGCAAGGAACAAAAGATTATAGCCAACATGATACAGGAAATAAAACATTTTCAGCTGCCTTTGGCAATCAAGTCATCACAGGAGCAGTAGATGAGGCAGACATGGATCGGGAACTGGATGATTTCTTGAACATGCTATTTGGGCAACTGGAAACGGCACGCGCCTACTGTAGAAGACTCTATCTTTACTTTGTAAGCGATATTATAAATGCAGAAATTGAAGCGGACATCATCGAGCCACTCGCGATAGAGTTGCAAGCAAACAACTATGAACTAGAACCTACTCTGAAACGACTGTTCAAGAGCATCCATTTCTATGATGAAGATGATAGTAGCAACACGGATGAAATTGTTGGTGGAAAGATGAAATCGCCAATGATGCTGAATCTACAAACCATGACCTTCTTAGAAATGGGACCTTTAATCCCTGATTCTATTACCGACACACAACAGTTTTATGATAGATTTTGGGACAAATCTTTTTGGTCAAATATATATAGTATGGGGCAGGACTGGTATCCTAGCACCGTAGTAGGCTATCCTGGCTATTATAAAGCACCCGGCTATAGCAGAAATTGGTTCGATTCCACGACGGTAGCAACTCGTTATTTACTCATATCAAAATTGCAGCAAGGCAAAAGAGTAGATAATGCCTCTTTTCTATCTACAGGCACTACGTTCCGGCCAGATATACCTGCTTTGGTAGCAGCCAACTACAGCAACCAAAGCGATGCGGACGCGCTAGTGATACAGGTATTGGAAACATTATTGCCAGAAATGCCTGCGGGGTACACCA
>CALGLY010000455.1 GCA_937959095.1 uncultured Saprospiraceae bacterium | reverse complement strand
CTTGCTATGCTGCTATATAGAACAAAATGGAACAGCTATACGCGACATGGAGACGGCAGGCATGTCGTCTCTACAAATACAAAATAGCCATCCTTTCGGAAACTATTCCCTTCCCTTTTCCTGTTCCCTCTAAAAACCCCTACATTCGCGATTCAAATTTTATTTCATAAATACACTGCCGCCAATCGTAAGGAGGGCAGTAAAACGTTAGCGGAATGGCTACAATTAATATTACATTTCCAGATGGGAATGTACGCACGTATGACAAAGGCGTGAGCGCGATGGAAGTCGCAAAATCCATCAGCGAAGGACTCGCACGCAATGTATTAGCAGCATCTATCAATGGCGAAATGCGGGATGCATCGCGCCCAATAGAGGCAGATGCAGACATCGCACTCCACACCTGGAGAGATAAGCAGGGCAAAGCCACTTTTTGGCACTCTTCGGCGCACCTGATGGCCGAAGCATTAGAAGCACTCTATCCAAAAGTAAAGTTTGGCATCGGGCCAGCTTTGGAAACGGGCTTTTACTATGATGTAGACTTGGGCGATGGCACACAGCTTTCCATCAATGACTTGCCAAAAATAGAGCAGAAAATGCTTGAATTGGCACGTACCAAAAGCGAATTTACCCGAAAAGAAGTATCCAAAGCAGATGCGATTGCACACTTCACGGAGAAGGGCGATGAGTACAAATTGGAATTGCTAGAAGACTTGGAAGATGGTACGATTAGCTTCTACACACAGGGCGGGTTCACGGATTTATGTCGTGGACCACACATCCCTAGCACGAGTCCGATAAAGGCGGTGAAGCTGATGAATGTGGCAGGTGCATACTGGCGTGGCGATGAGAAGAATAAGATGATGACGCGCATCTACGGCGTGAGTTTTCCGAAGCAAAAAGAACTAAAGGAATACTTGGTCCTCCTAGAAGAAGCGAAGAAGCGCGACCACCGAAAATTGGGTGCAGAATTGGGTTTATTTATGTTTTCGGAGCGGGTAGGAGCAGGCTTACCGATTTGGTTGCCCAAAGGAAATGCGGTGCGCGAACGCCTGATGAATTTCCTAAAGGAAGAGCAAGAAAAGCGTGGCTACCAAATGGTAACGACTCCGCATATCGGGAAGAAAGAATTGTATGTCACTTCGGGGCATTATGAGAAATATGGAGAGGATAGTTTTCAGCCAATCAATACGCCACGCGAAGGCGAGGAGTTTTTGTTGAAGCCGATGAACTGTCCACACCACTGCGAAATATTTGCACATCGTCCGCACTCTTATCGCGATTTACCTATTCGCATCGCGGAGTTTGGAACGGTTTATCGCTACGAACAAAGTGGTGAGTTACACGGGCTTTCGCGGGTACGCGGATTCACGCAGGATGATGCTCATATTTTCTGCACGACGGATCAATTGAAAGACGAATTTTTGAATGTACTCGACCTAACGCAAACAGTACTTTCTAAAATGGGCTTCGATGATGTGACTGCACAAATTTCTTTACGCGACCCAGCAACTCCTGAAAAATATATCGGTTCGGATGAAAACTGGGACGCTGCTGAAAAAGCGATTATTGATGCGACCGCAAGCGTGGGATTAGAAACGACACAAGAGCTAGGTGAAGCGGCATTCTATGGCCCAAAATTGGATTTTATGGTACGTGATGCCATCGGTAGAAGCTGGCAATTGGGAACGATTCAGGTAGATTATAACTTACCAGATCGTTTCGAGTTGGAGTATATCGGCTCGGATAATGCAACGCATCGTCCTGTCATGATTCACCGTGCACCATTTGGTTCTATGGAGCGTTTTATGAGTATCCTGATAGAACACACGGCTGGTAAATTCCCGCTTTGGCTGACACCAGAGCAGTTTGCAATTTTACCGATTAGTGATCGTTTTAATGATTATGCACGTAAAGTGGAACAAGAACTAGCGCAGCACGATATTCGTGGTGTAATAGATGGACGTTCTGAAAAGATAGGTCGTAAGATTCGCGATAATGAATTGAAGAAAATTCCTTTTATGCTTATTGTAGGAGAGAAGGAAGTGGAAAACGGACAAATCGCTGTGCGCCGACAAGGGGAAGGCGATGTGGGCGTGATGAACGTAGCGGAGTTTGCGGCGTATTTTAAAGAATTGTTATAAATCAATTGATAATTGATAATTAAAAATTGATAATGACTTTGTTGTTATAGGATATTAAGCAATTCGATTTTTTTTTGAAAGCAAAGGCGCAGTTTCTTTTAGTTGTGCCTTTGCTTCTCTACATTCAAATATTAAAACATGAAAAACATACTACTATTTGCGAGTTTATTTTTGGTTTTAGTTGCTTGTAAAGAAGACCTAACGCCAGAAGAACAGTTTGCCGCAGATCGTCAATTGATAGAAGATTATCTCAATGATAATAATATTAATGCTACCTTTTCAGAGGAAAGAGGCATTTATCATGATATTGAGCGAGAAGGAACAGGTGGTTCGCCTAATTTGAGTTCTAGAGTAGAAGTAAAATATCGAGGTTATTTCCTGGATGGGGAAGAATTCGATGCTACTGCTGATGGAGAAACGATTGAATTTCCACTTACTGGAGTAATTGTTGGCTGGCAAAATGCTATTCCGCTACTCCAAAGAGGAGGAAAGGGGACTTTTTATATTCCTTCGGCTTTGGCCTATGGACCTGCTGGACGAGGAAGTATTCCTCCGAGTACTCCTTTGATATTTGATGTGGAGTTGATTAATTTTTAGATAAATTGAAATACGAAAAATAATTGTTATTCTTTGAATTTCAGCCCACCGTTTCAACGGTGGGAACTATGTTTTTATCTTTTATTCACTGAAAAAATGGAACGCACCATTGGCGAAACGAATTTAAGCAAGCTGATAGCAAATATGGAACCCGTGCTGAATGCGGGGGAATACGTGTTTGCAAGTGTATCCGATATAGAGGCGATTCCAAGAACAAGCACAATTTGTGAAATAAAAGAGAAAGAAGGCGTTACGGTAGTGCTTGCCAAGAAGGATGCAGAGGAGTTGGGTTTATCTTTTGAATTTGTGGCTGCTTGGATTACGCTCAATATTCATTCCTCTTTGGAAGCTGTTGGTTTGACTGCGGCTTTTTCCTCTGAATTAGGGAAGCATAACATAAGCTGCAATGTAGTGGCGGGCTATTATCACGATCATATTTTTGTAGATAAAAAAGATGCCAACAAAGCAATGCAAGTGCTTTGGAATATGACAAAAAATAAGACGTTGAACAAGTAAAAAATATCTCCTATGCATACGACCTACTGTCCTACTGACTTTGGCTGTTTTGAAATAAAAGGAAGCGAACAAGGCATTCGTTCCGTAAAACGCATAGAAGAAGAACCTCCCAAAACACAAGCCCCCACGCCCGATTGCCTGCAAGCCTGCGTTACGCAATTACAAGCCTATTTTAAAGGAGAACTACAAGATTTTGATTTAGTATTAGATTGGAGTGAAAGCACAGAATTCAATCAGAGCGTCTGGAGTATCCTCCGTGAAATTCCTTATGGTCGAACCACTTCCTATTCTGCTATAGCGGAGCAATTGAACAACCCTAAAGCCGTGCGTGCGGTGGGTTTAGCCAATAAATATAATCCGATTGCTATTATTGTTCCTTGCCATCGAGTCATTGCTAAGAATGGTGATCTGCAAGGCTATTTCTATGGCTTAGATATGAAACGTCGTTTGCTAGAACTCGAAAATCCAATGAGTTTTGGGCGGCAGGGCGAGTTGTTTTGAGATAGATTATCTTACAAATCAATATCTAAGAAATTTTCTCAAAATATCACAGGCTAAGAAACGGTGAACAAATAAATTCACATTCTTGGGGAGGTTATTTGTTCATCGTTCCTAATCCATATTTGTTCTCTAAAATTATCAGAAAACCATAATTTTTAATGTTGTCTCAATCCCTTCCTTGGTTATCATTTCCAGGAAGGGATTTTTCTATTCTGTAACTATCGCCACACTTCAAACGTACCAGCACCGAATTTAGGCAACACGTAAGAATAAACTAGTGTTACGGGACACTTGAAATGGCGGGTATCTTGCGTGTGTGTTTTCGCTAATCAAGGCGCGAAATTGGGACTTGCATTCAACCCACAAATGCAAGCAAGTTAAAGTGATTGAAAAAAAATATTTTAAAAAGCTAAAAATGAAGGCATACGATTTCTTAAAAACTAATATTTAGTAAATACGATTCAATCCAAAGCAGCGTTTCAGAAAAAGACTTGTCTTTAGAAAAAACAATACAATGAATTTACATATGAAAATCACTTGCAGCCTAGCATTAGCCGCTATGCTTATGATAGGAGCTTGCAAAAAAGACGACACTACCCCCGAGTTCACCGCTCCTGATTCGAGTTATGGTTTGGTGTATAGTAAAATTTTCGAGAGTTCTTGCGCCACGAGCAACTGCCACGGTGGTGCAGCTGAACCAAATCTCGCCAGTGCGGATACTTACAACGACCTATTTGCTGCACCTATCAATCAAGAAGCTGCACAAGCGGGCTTGCAATTAGTAGTTGCTTCAGATGTGGATAATAGCTTTTTGTATCAGAAACTGATTTTTGCGGACAGTCCCTTTCAGTTTGGGTCGCCGATGCCACTAGGCGGACTTACTATCACAGAAAATCAAATCGAATTTATTCGCCAATGGATAGCCGCAGGCGCACCTGAAACAGGGCATGTGGCAGACAGAAGCCTTATCGAGTAATGCGCTCCGAAGTTCAAAATTCACTCATTTCTAAAGCAATCTAAGATGAAGCACTATTTTTTTCTCTTCCTTCTTTTGGCAAGTAGCTTTTGGGCATGCGAAAAGACCTTTGACTACAATCCAGAAGATATTCCAACGACCTTTCTAGGCTTAGAAGCACCACGTGAAGGCGAAGGCTACCAAGTGCATGTGCCAGCCTTTCCTGTGCCAGCCAATTATGAGCGCGAGTTTTTTATACGAATGCCTATTGGCAATACCGAAGATATTTATGTCAATCGTTTTCAGTCACTTTGTCGCCCTGGTACGCACCATCTCATAGCTTATTCCTATGAGAATGAAAACGATCCCAACCATCCGCCAACAGGTGTGATGCGCGATCAAAACCTATCCGATGGACGCGGAAATTTCACCCTTACGATGGGCTCTGGGGCGATGTATTATCTTACTCAAACCCCCGACTCTTATCTGCAACTTCCCGAAGGGATTGCTATAAAAATACCTGCTAATTCTACGGTTGATTTAAATTCGCATTATTTCAATGCCACCAATGAAATGCGCTTTGGTGAAGCGTTTTTGAATTTCTATGAAATGCCTAAAAGCGAAGTTCGCGAAACACTCATTATAGAGGATATAGATAATGATGAAATGCTTTATTTGCCTAAAAAACAAAACACTACCATTGAATACACCGAGCTTTTCAATAGGACAACTAATATCCGCATGATGATGTCGCATATGCATAAGCGCGGCAAACGCTTCGAGGTATTTATGGTGGGTGGGGACAATGACGGTGCATTGCTTTATGCTTCTTATGACTATCAGCACGCGCCTCAAAAATTCTTCGAACCTGCCTTAGTGGTAGAACAAGGACAAGGACTTCGTACCGTCGTGTACTATGAAAATGAAACGAATCGAGACATTGAATTCGGCGTGACGAGCGAAGATGAAATGGGGATTTTATTTTATATGAAATCAGAGGAATAAAACAAGAGTTGTTCAAAAATAACAAGTTGGTATATGAAAATATCTTTTTGCACTATATTTCAGCTTTTTTCTCGCCCATAGCTACGGCTATGCACTCGAAAAAGAGCTTTATCTAGCACAAAAAGCTAACTTTCATATACACAATTCTTATTTCTGAACAACTCTACAGAGAAATTAAAATGAAGATATATCAATTCTATAGCTGCCTCCTTTTTTTAGTATGCAGTACAAGCAGCCTCTTTGCACAAAATGAAAGCAAGCAAGTCGATTGGGCAATTCAAATCAATGCACAACAGCAGGATCTTGCTGCTACTATTGATTTTGGGCAATTGGGTGTCGTCCATGATGTCAGTATTCGTCCTCGATTTAGTGTGGAAGCACAGCGTTTGACACAGAAAAAACGGAATAGAAAACGGCTCTATAGCTTTCAATTGGGCTACTATAACAATCTCTACCATGATCGCTGGTGGAGCGCGCAATTTGGTATGGGAAGCGAATGGCAGTTGCCCAAAGGACTCTTCCTAAATGCCCGCTCTGAACTCGGCATGGCTTTAGTGCAGAATACCGATTTGCAATATGAATATGATGGCGAACAATGGGTAAAAGCCAAAAATAGCACGGGCGCAGGCATCAGCGTACTACTAGGCACAGGATTAGATTTTGGCTATCGCATTAGCGAAGGCGAACACCCTATTGATGTGGTCTTGAATGGGCGACTCCAGCTTGTAGCTTCGGACTTTGGGCTTCTGCCTTACTATGCCTATGGTGTGGGGATGCGTTATGGGTTTTAAGTTAGAATCCTGTCAGTCCGTATTTGTTTGGCTTGAATTTCTATTCAAGTCAAACAGCGAGTTTTAAGCCTGTCGTGAACTTATAAATCTCAGACCGATAAAACAGTGGGCTGAAATCAATGCCGAAATAGGTTCAGCCCACCAATTTATTGATGGAAGATAAAAGAAATAAAAAGTGTAATTTGTTATACCCACTAACATCAAGTATTCCTAAAAATAAAACAAAAAAAGCATACCTTTGGAGAAAATAAAACAAATCATATTAGTGTGAGCATAGATAGTTTAGTGAATAAAGTGATTCAAGGAGATTGTTTGGAAATAATGCCAAC
>CALGLY010000454.1 GCA_937959095.1 uncultured Saprospiraceae bacterium | reverse complement strand
TCTACCCAACTATCCGCACGAGTCGCGCCCGTACGGTAACTGATGGGATAAAATTGTTCTTTCTTTTTGGTGAGGTACAGCGCGAGTTTTTTCAACATCATGCCGCGCTCTTGGAAGGTCATTTTTCGTAACGCAGGGTTTCCTGTGCTACGTCCATATTCTAAAATCTCTCCAAAATCTAAGCCTTCTGTAGTTGCTAAAGCGACCACATCGCCCGTAACGGCATCATATATTGGTTTTCCCTCGCCTGCGCCTTCGCGCCATGCACCTAGGGTGTAGTGTTGTAGTTTGTTCATATGTAGTTAAGGCATTTTTTTCCTTAGAAGCTGCTTAAACTCAAACAGCTTCTTTTTTTTACCAAAACTAACAGTTTTATTCCACGAACCAAAATCTACTTCACTTCCATTTGTTCTACAACTCCCCACGTCGCTCTACCAGTATTGTTTTTATCTCCTTCGCGCGGTCTTCAGAAAGATCATACGACCACATTACCCAAATTGCAAGTGCAGCAGTAATAACAGGAATTACAATATCTGCAATGCGAAGATTAGTCATCGTTTCAGCAGTTTGTACGGCTACATTTTGGTCGAAACCTACCAATTTTAGCACCAAACCACCAAGCACAAGTGCCAATGCTTGCCCAAGTTTCACCATCCACCAGTAAATTGCGCCAAAAGTGCCTTCTTTCCGAGGCATTCCATTATCTAATTCATCCAAATCACAGACATCGGCAGTCATGCTCATCATCAAGGTGAATAAACCGCCTACACCGAATGCCATTAAGGGAATAGGCATGAACAGCAACCAGGGATTAGAAGGGTCGAAACCCCACCATTTCAAAATATATCCAGCTATAGAAATGACTGTAGAAATAATGAAGGCATTGCGCTTGCCATATTTATTAGCAAGCCAAGAAATAACGGGAATGACCATGAAAGCTGTAACAAAAGCTGTAACCGTTGAGAACCAAGCAGGCCAATTGCCTGCCGAGCCATAATCGCCATTGAACATATAAAAAACAATGATGAAATAGCTGAATGAAGCGACTAGTTGGAAGCCATTGAAGACCAAAAAGGTAGCACCGCAAAGCTTCATAAAAGGTTTGTTTTTCGCTACCTGCTTGATACCTTCAATAAGGTCTTTGAGGTTGGAAAACATACTTTTGAAGTTGATTTCTTTTCTATTTTCCATGTTGGAGGCATCAATGCCCCGACAGAAAATGGCAGGTAGCAGCCCTAGCACCATACATATTCCACCAACGACTATCGAAAGTTGTCGGACACCAATGGCTTGGGTTTCAAAGATGTTTGGATTGGCGATGAGTACCCAAAACCAAGGAACTATCATCCACGCAAATTGCCCGATGGTTTGTGAAAATGCCATCAAGCGAGTACGTTCATTATAGTCGGAAGTCATTTCATAGCCTAAACCAATAAGCGGCGTAGCAAACATGGTATTTCCAATCAAGAAAATCATGGAGAAAATAAGGAAATACCAAAAGTTATACATTTGCGAGTTTTCGGGATTGAGTTGCCATAGAAGCGCGAATAAAATTCCACTCAAAATTGCACCGACGAAAATATAAGGTCGTCTGCGTCCCCATTTAGAACTGGTATTATCCGAAATGAAACCCATTATGGGGTCAGTAATTGCATCGAACAATCGAGGTAAGCCGCCTAGTAGACCTGCCAGAAACGGATCCATACCGAATGCCGTCAATAGGAAAAAACTAAAGATGCTGAGTGCGCCAGGCAATAAATTCAATACGAAATGTCCCGTTCCAAAGGATACTTTTTGGATAAAAGGCACTTTACCTCTTGCTGCTGTCGTCTGATTTGACATTGTTTTTCATTTTCGTTGATGAATAGGACGGTAGAAGGCAGAAAGTAAAAGGTAGAGCGACAGGGCAATAAAATCTCTCTACCTTTTACCAAATAATCTTCTAATTTATTTTTGCGAATTGGCTTTACTATTTAGGAATCATAATGGTTTGAATTGCTTTGCTACTGATGCCGATAGTACTTGATTGTTCTCCCAGAGATAACTTAAACGTCTTGGCGTTTTCCATTGGATTGAACACCACAATGGCTATTGAACCATCAAGATTTTCAGCCGCCGTCATCATCAATTCTTTATCCGAATTTTGAAAACCAATTCTAGTAGCATCAGGTCGAATATATCTGCTGAAATGACTTAGGGTGTAGTAGAGTGGCGTGAAATAAACTTCATCGGCGGCTGGATCAACAATCACGGGTGCGACACACCAATTTTTGAACCAATTCGGGCCGCCTTGCCTGTCCAAAACCATATTCCAATCCACCCAACCATCTACCCAATTGTTGAGACAACCAATAATATCACGCGCATAGCGATAGACAGGAACGTACTTTGGATGCAAATGCTTTTGGTCTTCTGGTGCCCAATCCCAGCCCCAGTCGGTGCCTTCTTTCGACCAATACCAAGCATCGTCCTGCCACTTGGGGACTTCTGCATCCACGCAAGCTTCTGACTGAATCAAGTATTTATCAGGTGCTTTTTGATGCGCGTATTGCAATTCGTCAGGGAATACCTCAAAAGTGCTGGCATACCAATGAATCGCCGTCCCATCGTAATATTTTGTGGAGGCTTCATTTTTGTACATTTCATCCACCCATTCTTTTAGGTGTTCTCTATTTTGGTCGTATCCCAAAATTTTCACTTCACCCTTGCCGTCGGCTTCTAGTTTTGGGTCTAAATGATTGACGACAAATTGCGTCATTTCTTTGGGCGAAAAGTGCATACTTTCCCAGTTGCTATCATTTCCTAGGGGTTCATTTTCGACGGTAAGTCCCCAAATGTCAATTCCTTCTGCTTGATAGGCATCTATGTATTTGGAGAAAAATAAAGCCCAAGTGTCATAATATTCAGGTAAGAGCTTACCGCCCGTCCATTTTTTATTATCCTTCATCCAGGGTGGCGCAGTCCAGGGAGAAGCAAGGATTTTGAAACCATCCTTAGAAGTCGCCATTGCCTCTTTAATCATTGGAATAATATCATCGCGGTCTTCCTCAATAGAGAAACTTTTTAATTCGGTATCGCCTTCCTCTGGCGCATAGGAGTAGTTGCTCAAAGAGAAATCACAGGAGTTGATATGAGTACGTGTTAAGGAATATTTCGCACCACTTTCTCCAAAATAGGCTTCTATTATCTTCTTGCGATTTTTATCGCCTAATTGATTCAAAAGATAAGCCGAAGCCTCCGTAAAAGAACCTCCAAAGCCCGTGATACGCTGATATTTTTCTGTGGGTAAAATGCTGATTTCTATGTTGGCTTCGCCTGTTTCCGTAGCAGGAATTTTTGTGAGTTGATTGCCATTTGCCGCCGTTTCGTAAACCTCCACTTTTAAAGGATTCGGTTTATTACAAGCAACGAATAGGAGTACTAATAATATGTAAATTGTATGTTGAATAGATGTCCTCATTTGTGTGTATATTTAGTTTAGAACCGCAGAGCTCGCCTGCTCCACGAACTAGCAGATTTCGATATTCATTACCTACCCGTTCGCGGAGCAGGTGGGTTCTGCGGTTCGATATCCAATACTTTTTGCTATCAATTTGCTTCCTTATAAACGCGCACATAGTCTACGAGCATCGTCTGCGGAAAAGGCGTTTGATCGGTAGGAAAACCTACATAGTTTCCGCCAACGGCTACATTTAGAATAATGTAAAACGGATGGTCATACACCCATTCGCCTGGTGCATCTTCTCGACTGATTCTTTGATAATGTTCCTCATTTACAAAGAAATCAATGTAATCTTCCGTCCATTCTATTGCATAGAGGAAAAAGTCTTTATCAAAACGATTGTCGGCTAAACCATAGCTTTTGGTGATAGCTTCGCCACCAGAATAATTTGGGCCATGTATAGAGCCATGAATCAGGTTCGTTTCTTGTCCGCGATATTCCATGATGTCAATTTCTCCACATTGCGGCCAACCCACTTCGTCAATATCGCTACCCAACAGCCAAAAAGCTGGCCATATACCTGGTCCCCAAGGCATTTTAATACTTGCCTCGAAGCGACCGTAGGTTTGCTCGAATAAGCCCTTTGTTTTGATGCGTCCAGAAGTAAAAGCCGAGCCTGCAAAACTTTCTCTTCTAGCAATGATAGCTAGATTGCCATTGCCATCAAGAGAGACATTTTCTGCACGGTCAGTATCGTATTCAAGTTGCTGATTGCCCCAATCTGTACCAATGTCGAACGACCAATTTTTTTCATCGGGCAACTGTCCAGCAGGACCATCAAATTCGTCTTGCCAAGCTAATTGGTAGTTTTTTTCTGCTAATTCTTCGCTTTCTGTGCAGCTAGAAACTAGAAATAGTGCTGCGAAGAGGAGGGACGTATATAGTAGTGTATGCTTTTTCATAATTAAATTTTGTGGTGAATATTGTGTAATTTTGAACGCGGAGACGCAAAGGCGCGGAGTATTTATTTCAATTTCTCTGCGTCTCCGCGCCTCTGCGTTCAATTCTAATTACTCAAAAACCTTACTTTCGGAAATAGATATTATCTAAATAAATATCGCCATTGCCATCGAATTTAAATTGAATAATATCGGCAAGATTGACGGGCGCGAAATCGCTAAGTGGAATATCCACACTCACCCATCCATTTGTCGGAACGCTCAAGGTATAGGGCGTTTCTACTGGGCCACCACTTATCAAAAATATATTGAGCGCATCGGAATTAGCTGTCCAAAAATCAAGATGCAAGAAGCCCATCTCGGATACATCTTGTGTGCTACCGAGCTGAAGTCCTTGATAATTTAAGCCTGTATAAAGAAGCGTATTATTGTCTTGAATCAACTCTTGTGTTACTACGGTTGCTTGTCCCCAATTTGGATTGAGGTCAGAACCTTCAACATTTTCATAAGCATCGCTAAAGACAGAAATGACATCGGCAGCGTTCGTCGTAGGGCTTGGTGCTGCTACGGTTGGTATATCGCCGCCAGTATTACCTGCTCCGTAGAAATAGATATTATCCAAGTAAATGTCGCCATTGCCGTCGAATTTGAACTGGATTATTTTGGCTAAATCCACAGGTGAAAAATCACTGAGTGGAATGTCTATACTTGCCCAACCGTCCGTTGGAACATTCAGGGCATACGGCGTTTCTATTGGGCCTTCGCTTATTAAAAAGGCATTGAAGACATCAGAATTAGCCGTCCAAATATCCAAGTGTAAAAACTCCATGCCAGACACATCTTGTGTACTTCCCAATTGCAATCCTTGATAATTCAAACCCGAATAGACTAAGGTATTATTTCCTTCGATAGCTGTCTGTGTTACGGCTGTTGCTTGCCCCCAATCAGGATTAAAATCGGAATCGGCAATATTTTCATAAGTATCACTAAATACCGAAATTACATTAGCAGCATCTTGCGTGGGCATTGGTGCTGCTACGGTTGGTATATCGCCGCCAGTATTACCGCCTTTGTAGAAGTAGATATTATCAAAGTAGATATTGCCATTACCATCAAATTTGAATTGGATAAGCTTGGCTAAATCTACAGGCGAAAAATCACTGAGTGGAATGTCCACACTTGCCCAGCCGTTTGTTGGAACGCTCAAGGCATAAGGCGTTTCTACTGGGCCTTCGCTTATTAAAAATGCATTGAGTGTCGTGGAATTATCTGTCCAAATATCGAGATGCAAAAACTCCATATCCGACACATCCAAGCTACTTGCCAATTGCATGCCTTGATAGTTCAGTCCTCTATAAATAAGGGTGTTGTTGCCTTCGATTTCCTCTTGTGAAACGACCGTTGCTTGCCCCCAATCGGGATTAAAATCGGTATCTGCGACATTTTCGTAAGCATCACTAAAGATAGAAACTACACTTGCAGCGTCCGCAGAAGGAGTTGGTGCAGCTATGCTTGGACCGCTACTTTCTTCCATACCACTATTGTAGAAGTAAACATTGTCTACAAAAACCGTTGGCAAATCGCCTGAAAAGACCATTTGCGCCAAATTTGCCCTATTTACTAAGCCTGCAAAATCGCTTAACGGCACATCTAAACTTACCCATTCTTCCGTTGATAAAGTCGGGCTAGTAAATGCTAATTCATGCGAAGAATCATCGCCTCCATCGAAATTACCATCTGCCCCAAAATCAATTAATAGTAACTTGAAGGCAGCAGGTAATTCTGTAGCATTGGGTGTCCAAATATCTATATGGAAGTGCGTCATTGCACTAGCATTAATAGTTTGTGAGCTAAATTCGATGCCCACAAAATTGAGGTCATTGTATCGCTTCACATCATCGCCCGCTATTTGAATATCGGTCGTCTTTGCCGTCGAAAATTCCCAACCCGTGTTCCAAG
>CALGLY010000453.1 GCA_937959095.1 uncultured Saprospiraceae bacterium | reverse complement strand
AAGTAATACGGGCGCGGGTTATGTGATTCGTCGAATTTTGCGTCGAGGAGTGCGTTATTATTATTCCTTCTTGGGTATTAAAGAGCCATTCATTCAAAGCATAGTACCGATATTGGCAAATGAATTCGCGGGTATATTTCCTGAACTCAAGGCACAAGAAGATTTTGTAGCAAAGGTGATTTTGGAAGAAGAAAAATCCTTCCTACGCACCTTGGCAGCAGGTTTGACGCGCTTTGATAATATTAAGGTGTCGAATGGGGTGATAGATGGACAAGCGGCTTTTGAATTATTCGATACCTATGGCTTCCCGATTGATTTGACGCGCCTTATGGCATCGGAGCGCGACTTGGATGTGGATGAAGCAGGCTTCAAGAAGGCATTGGAAATGCAGAAAGAACGTGGTCGGGCTGATGCGAAGAAGCAAGTGGGCGATTGGATGGTCTTGAGCGATGATAAAGTAGAATTCGTAGGCTACGATAATTTAAAAATTGAAGGTGCGAAAATTCTGAAATACCGTACCGTGAAGGATAAGAAGGGGAATGCGTACCAATTGGTGCTAAACAAAACGCCTTTCTACGCAGAAGGTGGTGGACAAGTAGGGGATACGGGTTTGCTTTTTGTAGGCAATGAAAAAGTACCTGTGCTAGACACGAAGAAGGAAAACGATTTGATTATCCACTTCGTGAAGCAACTCCCTAGCGACATGAGTGCTTGGGTACGTGCAGAAGTGAACGAGCGAAAGCGCGAACTCACCGAAAATAATCACTCTGCTACGCACTTGGTACATGCCGCTTTGAAGCAAGTATTGGGTAATCATGTAGCACAGAAAGGATCGCTGAATAATGAAAAATATTTGCGTTTCGACTTTTCGCATTTCTCCAAACTAACGGAGGAAGAATTGGCGAAAGTAGAGCAAATCGTGAATCAGAAAGTCCGTGAAAATATTCCACTCGAAGAAGCGCGTAACCTACCGATAGCGGAGGCACAAGCAGCAGGCGCGACCATGCTTTTCGGAGAGAAGTATGGCGAAACAGTGCGGATGATTACCTTCGATAAAGAATATAGTCGCGAACTCTGTGGAGGTTGCCATGTGGATGCAACGGGCGAAATAGGCTATTTCAAAATCCTAAGCGAAACAGGAGTAGCAGCAGGCGTACGCCGCCTAGAAGCCGTGACGGCTGATGCAGCAGAGAAATTCTTGAATAAGGAATTGGATGAACTAGATGCAGTGCGTACGCTCTTTAAAAATCCGAAGAATGCGGCGAAAAGTGTGAGTGCATTACAAGAAGAAAATAAGAAGCTACAACGCCAAGTCGAACAGCTTTTGGCAGGGCAGGCAAATGCTTTGAAAGGAGAATTGAAAGCACAATTTGAGGCGAAAGATGGAGTCAATTTCCTAGCTACGCGTGTGCCAATAGGCGATGCGAAGGCATTGAAAAATTTGGCTTATCAACTAGAAAAAGAAATCGGGAATGTACTAATCATTTTCGGAGCAGAAGTGAATGGTAAACCACAATTGATGGTCACGATTAGCGAAGAACTCACAAAGGATAAAGGCTTGCATGCAGGCAATATCGTGCGCGAATTGGCTAAAAACATCAAAGGTGGTGGCGGTGGTCAGGCGTTTTTTGCTACCGCAGGTGGTAAGGATGCTAGTGGTCTCGATGCGGCTATTGCGGCGGCTAAGACTTTGGTGTAAATTGATTGATTTGTTTGGTAGAGACAATTCGTGAATTGTCTCTACCAAAAATCAATCAACAGGCGCGTCCAAAACCAAATTAATAACCCGTCGTTCCCAAAAAACATAAAAACTAAGGAACAATAGAAATCCTACACCATATATAATGTATCGCAAGCGAAATGGAATACCAATCTCTACAGGGGCATCGCTACCAATGAGTACAAAAGTAGCCCAAAACGAAGGATGCAAGCCCCGCAGGTTATCTGGATTATCTAAATAAGCAAGCTTTGCTTCGCGTAGGGCAATACTTTTGTTCTTTCCATCATGTAGGTTTTTATAGAAGTCTACCATAATGTTTTTGGTTGTCAAATCATTCGCCTTCCAAAGAGACATCAGGATATTGGAGCAACCTGCAAATTTGAATGCCCGTGCAAGACTAATAATACCTTCTCCTGGATGCACTAGTCCATTGCCTGTATCGCAAGCACTTAGCACAGCCAATTCTGCTTTGAGGCGCATATTATACAATTCCGAAACATGTAAATAACCATCCTCAATAGAATCTTGCGTGGCTGCAAATACTAGGCGGGAAAGCTCTGGATGCTCATCATCGGCAAAAGCATGCATCGCTAAGTGCAGTATGCGATAGTCTTCTGCTCGTTGCTTGAAACTTGCTTCTGTAGCTTTATTCCCAAGGACATGATGCCCGCCCACTTGCCAACGAATCGCTTTTACTTCAGGTTGATTGTTTTTCAATGGTTCTAGTGCTTCACGAGCACGAGACGCAATACCACCTTCTGGATAGGATGGCGCAAAACCCATATATGCCCAGCGTCCGAGTTCTCGTTTTTTATCTGCTAGAAGTAGCAAGGCAGTCGAATAATCATAGCGTATCGTATAGTTCCGCAATAGATAGGGGAGTGTTCTATAACTCCTCTGGGAGGAAGCTTCCGTCAATAACGTCTCAAAAGAAATATAGCCTAAGTAATTATCTGGAATAATTATCAAATTTTCTATAGCATCGGAAGCAATGATTGCTAGCATAGGGGCTACTAGGCGTTGGTATAAGTAGTGTGCATCTTTTCTAAAAGCCACTAATCGTCTATTAAATTCTTCGTCATTTGGTTCAGGGTTGTTTTGGTATAGCTCAAAGGCTGCCCTATAGCGTTTTATAGTAGCAATAAGTTCGGTATCAATAGCTTGTTGGTGGTATTCAATTTCTGCTTTCGTGATACCTATAGTATATAAGGTCTTCGCTCCCCACATATACTCGATGATAAGTTCATCTTCTGCTAAGTATTTTTGCACTTTTCGCAGTCTCGTATCAGGACTTTGATATTTATAATCATAGTACTTAGGATGATGTTCCTTCAAATGGTTCAAGATGGAATCGTGCTGCTTTCTGAAAAAGAGGACTTGCTTTTGGATAGTCGCTATCTGCGTTGTATCCATTGCTTCAATCCCTTCTTGTAGGCGTATCAAGCGATCCTTATCAAAAGCAAGTTGTAGGCGAGTCTCTTCTTCTTTTTTGAGTATTTCCTCCTCCACACCACCATATCGTTTTGCCTCCGAATCTCGAATACCTTCTAGTAGTAGCGTCGATTTACTTTTTTCTATAATCGTAAATGCATCTTGGAGGTATTTATCTTTTTTATCTTTTTCATACAATTCAA
>CALGLY010000452.1 GCA_937959095.1 uncultured Saprospiraceae bacterium | reverse complement strand
CTCATCCACGATTTCTCGTTTCAGGTACATCACATCATTGGTGATACAGTCATTCCATTCGCCGAGCATTTCTAGTATCGCATAGCCTTCTTCATAGTCTGCAAATAGGACTTTCAGATAAAGCGTCTGCGAGCCAAAGCCATCCCATTGCGGATGAATATAGTAGTTATATATTTTTTGAGAATATTTGAATTCGTCGTATTGTTTGCCATAAAAGGGAGAATGGCTGTCCTCTGCAGCTATGTACTTATCTCGCCATTTGTAGTATGGTTCTATATCGTGCATGTGTTTCTGTAATCGTATTTTTTGGTAGAAACAATTGAGTGGGGGAGAGGTTCAATGTTTGGGGGAAATATTGAACCTCTCCTCCACGTCTCCGTGTT
Organism: uncultured Saprospiraceae bacterium; assembly: GCA_937959095.1. Lineage (GTDB taxonomy): Bacteria > Bacteroidota > Bacteroidia > Chitinophagales > Saprospiraceae > JAAUTG01. The sequence goes on along the minus strand of CALGLY010000452.1, from coordinate 4,634 downwards.
CTATTTTTTGATCTTCAATTTTCCTACAATATATTTCCCTACTTGCTCGCCTTGTTCTACACCATAATCAATAGCGGGGCGATAGTGAATGCCTCCATATAAGCGACTTACGGCTGCTTCTTCGGAGGCTTGTAAGAAGGAGGTGAACGTACGCGGGGGCAAGCCATATTCTACTTCGGTGCTATCTATGAAAGCAAAATTATCGCCATAGATGTCCGTGAGGGTGATAGCTGCTGCGCGAGAAATTACGCTATGTCCGCTGGTATATTCTGGGAACGGAGGTGTTTGCAGAAGTGGTGTCCAATCCTCATCCAAGTGAGTATTTATCACGGTTTCAGGGCGAATGAGCGAAGAACGATATTTTTCATCCCAACAACTTATAAACGCATCAGCCAGAGCGATAGCTACTTGAGTATAGACAGCCGTCGTTTGCATCATATCTGCATTGGCTTTTTCAGAAGCAATTTTGGAAATGCCCATCCAATGCCCGCCAGGTGTAATCTTTTTGGTCGCAAACATCACATGTCCTTTATGGTGCGATACATAGGGATTGCAATCCCAAAATTTCGCAATTTCAGTACGCTCTTCCGCATCTTCCGAGAGGGCTTTATAGACTTCCATCAATTCCTCATAGAATTTGCTATCCTTTGCCATATCGTAAGGCGTGGGCGGTGGTGGCGTGAATTGCTCTGGAGATTGCAGTACAAAAGGGCGTATCTTATTCCAGTGGGGTTCTATAGCATCCATATAGTCGGGGGGAGTGGGTTTCCAACGCGCTTCTTTATCATTGATAGAGTATTTCGGGAAGGTGCGCGTCTGCTTATAATTGTCCTTATCTGCCCAAGCCAGAATGTGGTCGCTCACCGCCGCGCCATAGGCTATCGAGCGTTCATAGACAGCAGTCGGCATATTCAAGGCTTTGTATTCAGCATAAACTTCTTCCTCAAACGCTTCTATTTTATCTTCTGAAAAAATGAAGGCTTTCCCTGTTTTCAAAAACGCATGAACACTCGCTAAGGGAAAGCAATATTCTTGCCCCGCTTCGGGCTGTGGTATCGGTGCAAAATCGGTTAATTGTCCGCTTAGGCTGCTATAATTGGGATGGTCTTGCCGCAATACTTCATAGGCTGCAATACTCGGATAGGCATAGATGCGACTCGCCACGGGCGGCGAAAAAATATCATGCACAATCACATCGGTTAGCTTCTTCATGGATTGGTGCATCCACTCCGCACGCGTTGCTTCTTGGGCGTAGTTTTCATTGACTTGTTTGCAGCTTACGAGGATTAAAAGGGGGACAATTAGTAGACTTAGTGTTCTCATGTATCTATTTTCTGTTTTAGTTGCGAAGGTAGGGGATTTTTGGGTGAGATTTGAATGGGACTTTGGGTTTTAAGATAAGGTGATTAAAGTACTGTTTTTAAGGTAAAAGTAGCTCTCCTATTTATCGCAACAGGTGGGGCTTTTTTATTTCCAGGTTTATCCATTGCGCCGTGCTTCAGCCTGGCGGTCTGAAAACAAAAAATATTTGGGCTTTAGCCCCTAACTGAAATTCGGCTTTGGGCTAAACCCTCGTTTCTTTTTTTGAATAAATCACCGCGCTAAAGTACGGCGCAATAGAAATTATCAATTGTGATTTGGATGAATAAGCCTCATCCCTATTCCTAATTCGCAACCGAATCCAAGACTTCTAAAATAAGGCTTGTTTATCGCCTAAATTTTATAGACTTTTGCAGCCTTAAAAAGGAGAAAATGATAAACGCTTCGAATATTTATATAAAGTACGGAAATCGAGTTTTGCTGGATGGGGTAAATTTGGTGGTACGCGAAAAAGATAAGCTCGGTTTGGTAGGGCGCAATGGCGCAGGTAAATCAACGATGCTAAAAGTCATTGCGGGGGATATGATACCGCAAGAAGGGACGATAACACGCCCCAATGAAACAACGCTTGGTTTTTTACATCAGGAAATGGATTTGCCTAAAGGCAAGACGGTACTTGATGAAACCATGACAGCCTTCGAGCAGGTACGTAGCTTGGAGCGGGAAATGGAAAAAATAAACCATGAAATGGCTACGCGCACCGACTACGATAGCGATGCCTATACGAAGCTAGTACAAGATTTCTCGGATATGAACGAACGCTTCCTAGTATTGGGAGGCGACTCGATGGAAGCAGAGACAGAGAAAGTCTTGAAAGGTTTAGGATTTAAACAAACAGATTTTCAGCGACTCACCGATGAATTTAGTGGCGGTTGGCAAATGCGGATCGAGCTTGCAAAAATGCTCTTGCAACGCCCCAATTATCTGCTACTCGATGAGCCGACGAATCACCTTGATATAGAATCTATTATTTGGCTGGAAAATTTTCTGAAATACTATTCGGGTGCGGTGATTATCATTTCGCACGATAAGCAATTTTTGGACAATATCACCAAGCGCACCGTGGAGGTGGATATGGGGAATTTGTTCGATTATAAAGCATCTTACAGCAAATATGTCCAATTGCGTGCCGAGCGTAGAGAAAAATTACAATCCGCCTTCGATAATCAGCAAAAAGTCATTGCACAGCGCGAGCAAACCATCAACCGCTTTATGGCCAAAGCTACGAAGACGAAGATGGCACAATCCATGAAGAAGCAACTAGACAAAATGGAACGCATAGAGTTAGATGCGGAAAATACCAGTTCTATGCGCTTGCGTTTCCCTCCTGCCCCGCGTGCTGGAGAGGTTGTATTGGATGCCAGAAGAATGGCAAAACGCTATGACAAATTGCTCGTATTGGATGATGTCGATATTCAACTGAATAGAGGCGAACGAGTTGCTTTTGTGGGGCAGAACGGACAAGGTAAAACCACCCTAGCCAAGATAATAGTAGGTACTATTGCCGCTACCGGAGGAAATATGGAATTAGGACATAATGTTCAGATTGGATATTATGCTCAAAATCAATCGGATACGCTACAGTCCAATTTGACTCTGTTGGAGACGATGGAACAGCACTCGCCACCTGAAATGCAAACGAAATTGCGTAAGATTTTAGGTTCTTTCATGTTTAGTGGCGATGATGTAACGAAGAAAGTATCCGTGCTTTCGGGGGGAGAACGAGCGCGTTTGGCTTTAGCTTGTTTGTTGCTTCGTCCATTCAATTTATTGGTACTCGATGAGCCGACGAACCACTTGGATATGATTTCCAAAGAGGTACTAAAAAATGCGCTTATAAATTATGACGGCACACTCATCGTCGTGTCGCACGACCGGGATTTTCTAGCAGACTTGACGACTAAAACCATCGAGTTTCGGGATAAGCAATTGTATACGCACCTCGGCGATGTCAATTACTTCCTGCAAAGACGCGAACTCGATAATATGCGTGATGTAGAATTGAAGGATAAGAAAAAGGCGGCGGAAGAAAAGCCGAAATCGACCCTTAGTTATGAAGAACGCAAACGCCTACAACGTGCCGTGAGTAATGCCGAAAAGAAAGTGAAACGCTTGGGAGAAGAGATAAAAAAGCAGGAAAAAATAATGGCAGATCCGAGCTTCTATGAGCAAGCGGATGCGCAAACGGTTATCAAAAAGCACCAAGATCTAAAAGCGGATTTGGAGAAGGCAGAGGAAGCTTGGCTGGAAGCGCAGATGGTGCTGGAAGAGGCAGTGTAGGTAGGGGCGTGATAAGTTTCTATGGATTTAGAGCATGTTGGGATTTTTCCTTCCTGAAAATTCCAAACATGCTCTAAAATTCACTCATTGAGTAGAAAACGAAAATAACCGCAAGAATTGAGGATTATCCTTTAAGTCAAGCAAAAGTTTTTTTTCAAAAACGGCTTTGTCATTTATCATTTTATACTGCAAGATCTCCTGTGCCATCCGGTTGCCTAGCAGGAATCTTCTACCACTCTTTCGTTCCACGAAACACATGCCAGAAGGGGCATTTATTAAACCTTCCGTATTTGCGATAAAGACTTCTACTTCAGCATTCGCTTTGGCAGTATCTATGCGTAGGACATTATTATTGTTTTTATTTCCAATATAAAGGTGTGTCCCATCAAATAATAAATGAACAGGTTCATCGAGTTCTTTACAGTTCGTTTTGTCTACTATATTTCTTAAATATGCTCCTGAGGAAGGATCAAAAAGTGCGACCGAATTATTTTTTTCATCCGCTACATATAGATTCCCATTTGGCCCAAAAGCAATGCCACGTACTTTGTTCAAGCTACCTTTGGCGAAGTAGTCTGCATCGGCTGGCACAAGTGTTCCTGGGAAACAATTTTGATGTCCGATATAGGTCACGGCTGTAGACATCGGTTTTCCTGCCTCCGCTGAAAAAGGACCATGCAGCGTAATGACCGTATTCGTACCTTGACAACTAACCAAAAGATTATTATCCGAGTTAAATGCCATTTGGAAAGGGTGAATCATGGCAGGATTGAAGAGATGATGATATTGCGCAAAAATAGTGTCAAAATCGAGTTGTCCCTCGGCATTGAGTGTGCCATGAAATCGAAGAATTTGGTTGTATAATTTATAGGAATTTGCAACATACAATTTGTTATCAGGCCCGATAACAAAATCGCGTAAGCCACGCAAAGCAATCTGTTTTGGGAGCGAAGCCGTATTGAGCAAAACACTTG
>CALGLY010000451.1 GCA_937959095.1 uncultured Saprospiraceae bacterium | reverse complement strand
ATGTAGGGGACACGCAAAGCTGCCACAGTAGCATACATATCCACATCGATGCGCCCTGCTGAGATGTCATTCACGATACTTGCACCTACATCCACACTCGCACGCGCTACCTCTGCACGGACGGTATCAATGGAAAGAATCGCACTTGGAAATGCCTTTTTTATTGCTTGTATGGCAGGCAATACACGCGCTAATTCTTCTTTGGGTTCAATAATAACTGCGCCTGGTCGAGAAGACATGCCTCCAATATCTAGGATACTTGCGCCTGCTTCGAGCATTTGTTCCGCTTGCTTTAGCAGGGCAGTTTCGGAAGTATATTTTCCACCATCGTAGAAGGAATCAGGCGTAACATTCAGGATACCCATCACGATAGGTGTATCGAGCATGAGTAGTTGCCCTTTACAATTGAGCGTCGTCTGTGGATGTAGCATTTATCTATTTTGTGTTCAAAACAAGCTACCAAATGGGAAAGTTCGCTGATTTTTATTGTTTACTTATTTCCAGAAATAAAGAAAACCTCGCTAGTATCACTCCATTTGTCAAAACGTCTTTTTAGAATTATCTTGGCTGCTATTAAATTCGTAGATATGCAAATACAAATCAAAATAGTCCTTTTCTTTTTGCTCTCTAGTATTCAAATCGGAACTACACAATCCGATAAAGCCGTGGCAAGCGTTATCGAAACGCTACATCAGCAAGCAAAAGATTGGAGCGCAGGCAATATTGATGCTTTTATGGAGAGCTACTGGAAGTCCGAAAAGCTGCAATTCATCGGTTCGGAAGGTGTGACGTTTGGCTGGAAAAAAACAATAGATGGCTACAAACGACGCTATCCCGATAAGGCTGCAATGGGACATTTGACCTTCGAGGTGTTGAATACCGAAAAGCGTAGCCGAACAGTCATTACGCTCATTGGTCGCTATCATCTGAAACGGGAAGCGGGCGATTTGGAGGGGGTGTTTTTGTTGGTTTGGAAAAAAATAAAGGGTAAATGGCTCATTGTAGCCGATCAGACTTGTGGGTGATTTAAAGGTCTTTTATTTTGAACGCGGAGACGCAGAGGCGCGGAGTTTTTTTAGAGCATATTTGGATTTTTTCTTTGCGTCTCCGCGTTCAAAACTAGAACTATATAAAACCTGATTTATAACTAAAAAAAATGTAGCCAATATATGCGAATAAAACTACTCTTCTACTCTCTTTCTATCCTTCTTTTTGCTTGTCAAAACGAGCCAACTCGCCTCTATCAAAAAGTAGCCAATAGTCATTCCAATATCACATTCCAAAACCAACTACAAGAAAGCGAGGATTTCAATATTATCGAATATTTATACTACTATAATGGCGGCGGCGTAGCAGTAGGCGACCTCAATAAAGACGGTTTGCCCGACCTCTATTTCACAGGCAATCAAGTTCCGAATCGCTTGTATTTAAATCAAGGAAATTTGCAATTTGAAGACGTTACAAAACAAGCAGGCGTGGCAGGCACAGGCGATTGGAAAACAGGCGTGACGATGGCAGATGTGAATGCCGACGGTTGGCTTGATATTTATGTGTGTCAAGTAGGAGAATACAAAAACGTACAAGGACGCAATGAGTTATTTATTAATAATCAGGATGGGACATTTTCGGAACGCGCAGCAGAATTTGGCTTAGATTTCAAAGGCTTTTCTACGCAAGCTGCCTTTTTTGATTATGATTTGGATGGCGATATAGATATATTTTTACTCAATCACTCAGTACATGCGCCCGAAAACTATAGCGACATTAGCATCCGTGCGCTGCGCGATTCTTTGACAGGGGATCGCCTCTACCGCAATGAGGCAGGGCGTTTCGTGGAAGTGACAAAAGAGGCTGGAATTATCAGTAGTAAAATCGGTTTTGGCTTAGGTATTGCCCTCGGCGATGTAGATAATAATGGTTGCCCTGATATTTATATTTCCAATGATTTTCACGAAAACGACTACCTCTATTACAACAATTGCGATGGGACATTTTCGGAACGTACCGAGGTTTCGCTAGGACATACAAGTACTTTTTCGATGGGCTGCGACATTGCCGATTTTAATAATGATGGCTTGCTAGACCTCCTTTCCCTCGACATGAAACCCGAAGATGAACGCATCCTAAAAAGCTCGGTTGGTGCAGATCCTTATAACATTTATCAATTCAAGTTAGGCTTTGGTTATCATTATCAATATCCTAAAAATGCTTTGCAACTCAATCAAGGAAAGCTATTTGGCGAAGCACATCAATTCAGCGAAATCGCGCAGCTTGCAGGCGTGGAAGCGACCGATTGGAGTTGGTCGGGCTTGCTGCATGATATGGACAATGATGGCTGGAAAGACCTCTACATCACCAACGGTATTTTGCGTCGTCCGAATGATTTGGATTACCTCAAATTTACGTCCAATCAGCAATTGCAGGAGCAAGCGAGTAATCTGGACTTAGCGCAGCAAATGCCGTCGAGTACAGTCGCCAATTATGCCTTTCGAAACCGCCAAGATTTGACTTTTGAAAACGTTTCCACCGCTTGGGGTTTGGATGAAGTAGTTTGTTCCAATGGCGCAGCTTATGCAGATTTGGATAGAGATGGAGATTTGGATTTGGTGGTTAATAATCTCAATGCAGTTGCTTCTATTTTTGAAAATACGAATACTAAAAATAACTTTCTACAAGTACAACTAGAAGGAGATGTTCCAAATCCGTTCGGCATCGGTGCGCGTGTTAGCTTGTATTCCAAAGATGGTATACAAGTCCAAGATAATTTCCCGACGCGCGGTTTTCAGTCGGCGGTTGAGCCTATTTTGCATTTTGGTATTGGGGAAATTTCTCGTATTGATTCCCTTGTCATCTCTTGGCCAAATAACAAGCAACAAACCCTTATAGAGCTAACCGCCAATCAGTACATAAGCATTAAACAAAGTGATGCAAAAAGTCGAAGGTCTTCAAGACCTTCGACTTCTGATACATCCAAAAATCCCTTCCAAAAAATCCCTTTTGAGCATAAAGAAAATAACTATACCGACTTCGATAGCGAAAAACTATTGCTTCAAAAAATCTCTACTCTTGGCCCGAAAATAGCCACTGCCGATATAGATAGCGATGGACGCACCGACTTCTATATCACAGGCGCACGAAGGCAAGCAGGGCAACTTTTCAAGCAAAGCGAAACAGGTTTTGTGCCTATCGAAATGCCTGCATTCACGGAAGATGCTGCCTATGAGGACACCGATGCCACCTTCTTCGATGCGGATGGCGATGGCGACCAAGATTTGTATGTGGTAAGTGGTGGTGGCGAGGCCTTTTTATTCGGGCAAAGCTTTCAGGATAGATTATATTTGAATGATAGCAAAGGCAATTTCAGTAAAATGACATTACCCAAATTTTCGAGTAATGGAAGTTGTGCCACGCCCATAGATAAGGACGAAGATGGCGATTTGGATATCTTCGTCGGGACGCGTGCCGTGCCTGGAAAATATGGTTTGACTCCACTCAATTATTGGCTTATCAATGATGGAAGAGGTCGCTTTGAAGCACAGCCAATAAAAGATTTGGGCATGGTGACGGATGCCGTGGCTCTTGGCTCAAAACTTATCGTAGTGGGCGATTGGATGCCG
>CALGLY010000450.1 GCA_937959095.1 uncultured Saprospiraceae bacterium | reverse complement strand
CTGCTTATTCTTGGTATGTATTATCGCTATTCCGCAAGCCTACAACAACTCGATGTGAAACGCGAATAATTCTTTTAAGGGTTAATGCAGTAGGTTGTTTTTTGCCTGCTCGCTTACTTAGAGCCTGTTGGGACTTTTCCTTCCTGAAAACCCCTAACAAGCTCTTAAATATACGAAGATGGAAACAAATAAAAAGAAAGTCATTGCTCAACAATTTGGATGCTATCTAGATGCGGATGATTTTACTCGTTTCAAATCGTTATTGGAAGAAAATTGTGTCTATGAAATTGGAGGAAAAGTACTAGATAGCAAGGAGACTATAGCGGGCTTGTACGAGAAAAACATGAAGGAAGGCAAACTAAAATTCGATGAATTAGTTTGGGGGAAAAGCGAGGTGAAACAAGTGAATGAGCAAGAATTTGAGGTCTATTTTTCTGATTTCTTGAAACATAAAGGTATCGAGCATAATTATAAATGCAAGCAACGCATCACCATCAATGAAGTAGGTTTAGTGACGAAAATTGTTCATATAGAGTTGCCCGGGAAACGAGAAGCTTTGAAGAAATTTTATAAGCAAGTAGGCTTAGAGTAAGACGTTTATGTTTCAGTCGTGGGTTGAAATTTTAATCCACGACTGAAACATAAAGACTATTTCTCCAAAATCAATTTCCCCATCACGCTCTGCGTAGCACTTTGCATCTGATAGATATAAATGCCATTTCCTCCCAAGTCAGACGCGGCTATTTTCCAATGATGAAGACCTTCTGCACAGTGTTTTTCTTGCTGATAAACCAACTTTCCTGCTACATCATAAAGCTGTATTTCCACCCAAGCTTCAGTAGTTTGCTGGAACACCAGCGTCGTTTCTTCTTGAAAGGGATTTGGTTGTGCTTGCAAGAAATTAAAAGAAATTTCGGATGGTAGCGAGGCATAAGCTGTATTGCCTAAACATGGAATAATGCTCAAACTAATCGCGCGGCGCGGGCTAGGACAATTGTTGCTCGTGTCAAATATTTCAGCATAGTACGTACCAGCCGACGAGGGCGTAAATTCAAAACCCGTAGCAATAGCCGAACCACCTGTAGCACTGGTATACCAACGAATTTCTGAACTAGAATTCACCCCTGCACCCGTAACACTAAGCGGAGGAATTGCGTCACCCGAACAAATTTCTACATTCCCATTGCTTTGCGGTGCAGCTTTCGGTGGACAATCTATACAAGGCGGGCCATTCACTTCCACTACGGTTGCACTTGCTACGCTTTGGCAACCATTGGAAGCCGTCACCGTCACCATATAAGTTCCTGCGCGGACGCTTACTTTATTGCTGCGCGCAAAATTATTCCAAGCATAAGTGCCACCACCACTTGCAGTAAGGATGGTTTTTTCGCCAGCACAGATTTCTAAATTACCCGATATAGCCGCATCTGGGCCATCCGTAATCGTAAGGCGAACTTCGGTGCGTGGACTTCGGCAATTGTTACTCGTATCAAATAGTTCAGCATAATAATTCCCTGCTTGACTTGGAGTGAATGTAGCACCTCTTGCCACAAGTGTACCACCCGCAGCAGCCGTATACCAACGTACTTCCGAATTGCTATTGATGCCTGCTGAACTTACACTTAGCGTAGGCATCGTAGCTCCTTCACAGGTGGTTTTGTTGCCGAGGCTTTGCGGTGCTGCTATGTCGGGGCAGCCATTGCAATTTGGAGCAAAAATAGCTTGTGTAATGGTACAACCTTCTAGATTGGTGATGGTAATAATCACGTCTTCTTCGAGCGGAATATTATAGACGGTAAGGAAACCACTGCTACCTGCCACAATGCCACTACTAGCCGTAAGCACATTTCGGACTTCGGTATTCACGCGTACCGAATAGGTGCTGCCATCTCTTGAACAATTGGGTTCACTAGGTAGGCGTAGCGAAGGCGACACGCCTGCGGATATACTAACACTCGCAGTGCTGCTACAGCCTGCGACATCACTTACCGTTACCCTATAATTGCCTACTACACCCACACTTATACTCGCACTCGTTGCACCTGTAGACCATTCATAGCTGGAGCCTCCACTAGCAGTTAGCGTCGTTGTTTCGCCATCACATATCGCTTGCTCTCCGCTGATGGTAGCTTGCATACTTTCACAATCACAATTGGCAGCATCTTCTATCGGGACAAGTACAACATCTTCATAGATACAGCCAAAATCATCTGTAATACTATAGGGAACTTCCAATACGCCTATTTCCATAGGTGGGAAAGTGATTACATCCGCACTCATGGACTGAGCCTCAGGATGATTTTGCCATGAAAAATTAGCGACTCCAACCGAAAATGTGCTTGCTTCGGGTAGTAAGTTTTCATTGAAAATAATGCCCCAATTAAAAACGAAGCCATTGTCTTCTGCCCAATAATCTTCTACTTTCAGCGTCCATTCGCCATTTATTGGGCAGCCAATAAAGGCTTCCAAACTTTCTGCAGGCTGATAATCGCCTGCGGGTAACGATAAGGGACTGTCAGGGCTGTTTGTTGCAGCATAGTCTAGCCAGGTGCCATTGGTTGCATCGGCTTTCCAGCAATAATCATAGCCTACACCTGGTATTGCATTATTTTCATCGCCTTCCACAGGTTCACCCAAGCGGATACGATTGCCAGATTGTCCTACAAATTCATGCAATATTACTTCTTCTCCATTCGGGCAAATCAAGGAGATATTCAAATCTCTAGCCCAAGAGTGTTCCATATTCAGGCAGAGTCCTTCTAGGTCATTTGGGAACTCAATGAGTGCATCCTCATCAAAACTACTTATCGTTATCGTACTTTCATAGGCCACGCCTTCGCCATCGGGGAGTAGCAAGGTTTCTTCGTGATAAGCATCTGCGATAATTCCATTCGCATCGGGCGTGACGGCACGTTCGCTGGCTTCGTTTACTTGTATAGAGATGTTGTCTGAGCTTAATTCTATTGGTGTATTTTCGCAAAAATTCACGCCTTCTGCTAGATCCACGCTTGGAGCAGCAGCTACGCGCACTTTTATTCGACTTTGGTTGCCACTTGTGCAATTCGTTAGGGTATCCACAATAGTTAGGTTGATATAATAGATGCCCGCTTCTCCATAGCTGTGGGAAATGTCGGGAATATAAGCTTGTGTTCCATCTCCGAAATCCCAAATGTAGGCCAAATCGCTTGTAGGTTCAGTGCCTCCTGCAAAGTCTGCCGCTGCTCGGAATAGGACTTCTTGGCCCATACATAAATCGAGTGAGCCTTCATTGGATAAAGGAGGCGTGGTAGCGCGAATTCTAGAATCGAAATCGCAAGGGCAAGCGACTACCGCACGCGCATCACGTTCATAGAATCCAATATTGATCCCTACTATTTCTCCGCCGAGGCTAAAGGCGCGTTCTGCATACACATCTCCATTATTCATGCCTGTAGTGTCGATACCGATATTGGTACTAACACTACAATTCGTGCTTGTTTTGAAGCAGGCATTGAATAAAACAAAGCCATTGTCGAGGCTTTGCGGAAAATTGTCAATAGCCTCCCAAGCTACACTAAAGCTTCCATTATTGGCATTGCTAATATCAAAATCAGCTCTACGAAGTCCAGGTGCATTGATGTTTTTTATGTACTGAAATTGTAGCACTTCTTTGTCCCAAGTGATAGGGAAACCAAAGCCGATAAGGTCTGAAAAATCATCTGC
>CALGLY010000449.1 GCA_937959095.1 uncultured Saprospiraceae bacterium | reverse complement strand
ATTATGAAGGAGCTTGGGGCGTATATCCATTATTGCCATCGGGTAATATTTTAGTATCTGATATGCAGCGTGGCTTATTTGTATTAGAAAGTATGGGTGATAATTGTGATCCAAAAGCAAATATTATCCCTTGTGATCTCACAAGTGCTGTAGAAGCTTTAGATGAAACTAAGAATCATATCACTATTTATCCGCAACCGACGCATGATTTTATCAACTTGAATATAACGCTAGAAAAAACACGAAAAAATACGCGCATCCAACTATATGACTGGTCGGGGCGTTTGGTAGAAAGCCTTTGGGTAGGTAATTTACAAGCAGGAGAACAAAGCTTGGAATTGGAACTATCACAGGCTGCCGCAGGAATGTACCTATTGAAAGTACAGAATGAGGAAGTCTTTTTAGCAAAGAAGATAGTTATAGATTAATGCTACAATGCTGTAATGCGACAATGTTTTTCTATTACAATATTATCGCATTACAGCATTAACTCATTATCGCATTCCAAATTATAAACTCTTCAGATACTCAATCACCGCTTTCCGCTCATTAGCTTCTAATGTATCTCCAAAATAATGCCCCTGATTACTATAACCCGCAAGGCTCGTGTCGAAGGTGTACTTCCCTACTCCACTTTGTTTGGTTTCGTAGTTCCAGCCTACTTTTTCTTCGTCAAAATCATAAGATTCCCACTTGCGTTTCCAATATTTCGGACGTTGCGAACTATTCAATAAATCCTCCAAAGTAGGTACAGAAGCATTGTGCAAATAAGGCGCAGTAGCCCAAATGCCATCCAAAGGCGGCGCGACATAGCCATATTCTGCTACTAAAGTCGACTTCGGTTCGGTGGTAGCAAACCAACTTTTATTGTACCAATCATGGAGCTTCGTATCCATCGCATAATCAGCATAAAGCGGGTCGGTTTTCACCATATTTACAGAAACTAATTTATTCGGATAAGTTTCCGTTTCGCCATAAGTGCCATGACATTTACTGCAATGTTCTTCAAAAAGAAGCGCGCCTTTAGCTGCTAGTGGTTCATCTATTTCGTAAGGATATTTCGGAGCTTCGAGGGTCTGTAGCCACGCCAATACATCCACAAAACGTTCCTGCACCTTCCGCGCATAAGTACTATCAGGAATCCCCAAGACCACGACTTGCATTAGCAATTTAGAAAAATCGCCGCGCCCGATGCCTGTGTAATAAAGCGTGTTTTTCTTCTTCACGTTCCAAAGCGGCGGCACATCGGAAGCCACATTGTAGTCCATCACAGGGTAAAGTGGTGCTTCTCGATACGTCAAATCCACGGGGTCGCGGTGCTGCATACAAGCTTCGGCAAGGCGTGTAGCTGGGTTTGTACCAATCTGTTGCAATTTAATTCTTGATGAAATCGCCTCCGTATATTGGCCAATAAAATCATAGGCTTCACGCTCCTTCGTGTCTTTATCATATTTTTTATAGACAAAGGGCTTGACTATCGCATTAGCGAATTTGATATTTGCACGAAAGTCAGACATATAATTACCTAATCCTACCTGTAATTGATTGCCTTTCAAGGGCGCAGCATGGCAAGTGAAGCAATTACCACTCACTACTTTCGCGCCATTGTATGCTTCAAAAATATTGATAAAATAAGGTGCATCTGTTTTACCTTCTAGTTCATATGGAAATTTCTTTCGGATACGTGCTTCTCCACCTTTGAAAACACCATATGGAATACCTGAACCAATATAATCGCCGTGCAACAAATAATCCAGCCCAGCTTCGGGGTCTCCTGTCAAGTCCTGTGGTGTGGCTGGAAGTTTTTTTACTTTCCAATCCGTAGGAAGGGCTGTTTCTAGTGCATCTTTATAGGAATTGCACGCTATGAAACACAAAATAATTGCAAAAATGAGGTATTTTTTCATGTTTATTTTATTTGTCAAATAGGAAACGAACCATGTAGCATACTGTTTTCAAAAAATATTGAAAGTTTTAATTTTAACTATCTTCGTCCTTGCTTTTTATAGTTCATGAAATATTTAAATATACAGAAATCAATAAATGAGTAAAAAAACACTACAAATAGGTACTATTTTTCTTTTATTCGCAGTTATGCTAGGCGCATTTGCAGCACATGGCTTACAATCGCTGATAGAAGCACGACAAATCAAAACCTTTGAGACTGCTGTTCGTTATCAGTTCTATCATGGCTTCGCGCTTTTGATTGTCGGGATTTTAGGGCATTGGTATGCTTCCAAATTCTTACAGTATTCCGCTTGGGCATTTAGTATCGGAATACTATTATTTTCAGGTTCGTTATATTTGCTCGCCTGTCGAGAAGTTCTTGGTATTGCCTCTTGGACATGGCTTGGCCCACTCACGCCTATTGGTGGAGTGTTTTTTATCTTGGGATGGGCGTTTTTGTTTATCTCACTCAACAAGAAAAAATAAAATGAAACAAACTAAATTATACAAAGAGTACAGTGATACCTTACGCAAATATGCCGATGTGGAACATTCGATAGCAGTGCTGAGCTGGGACAAAGAGGTGAATATGCCGCCCGATGGCAATGCCTTCCGAACACAGCAAATCGCAACTTTGAGTGGTATCGCGCATGAAATTGCTACCAGCGAACGCTTTGGTGATGTACTAGAAGAATTACACGGCAACGATAAAGAACTAGACAAAGAAGCTCTAAAAAACGTACAACTCTCGCATAATGATTATCAGCGTGGAAAGAAATTGAGCCATGAATTCGTGGTGCGTCGCTCTACGGTTTGTTCCAATGCCTACCATCAGTGGTTGAAAGCACGAGAAGCAAATGATTTTAACCTCTTCAAGGATACCCTCGAAGAAGTAGTGAAAATAAAGCGTGAAGAAGCGGAACTCGTAGGCTATGAAGGACATCCCTATGACGCGCTTTTGGATGAATATGAAGCAAATTACACAGCAGCCATGCTCGACACGCTCTTCACAGATGTGAAAGCAAAGTTAGTCGATTTTGTACGCGAAATTCGAGGGCAGGAGCAAGTAAATGATGCCTTTTTATTGAAGCATTTTCCTAAGCAGGCACAATGGGATTACAGTGTAGATATTCTGAAAAAAATCGGTTATAACTTCAAAGCGGGTCGCCAAGATTGGTCGCCGCATCCTTTCACTACCACTTTTTCGCCACAAGATGTGCGGGTAACGACACGTGTGAGCGAAAACGATTTCAACTCGCTACTTTGGAGTAGTATTCACGAGGGTGGTCACGCGCTTTATGAGCAAGGTTTGCCAGCAGAAAAGTATGGTTTGCCAAGTAGCCGCTATACTTCTTTGGGTATCCACGAATCGCAATCGCGCTTGTGGGAAAATAATGTAGGGCGTAGTTTACCATTCTGGAAGGCGCAATATTCTAATTTACAACAGCATTTCCCGACGCAATTTGGGAACGTTCCTGTAGAACAGTTTTATAAGGGTATTAATAAGGTACAATCTAGTTTTATACGGACGGAATCGGATGAACTACACTATCATTTCCATATTCTTATTCGCTATGAACTGGAAAAAGCATTGTTAGAAGATAATCTACAGGTAGCGGATTTGGAAGACGCTTGGAATGAAAAATACAAAGCCTATCTCGATATTGATGTACCTAGTGCCAATCAGGGTATTTTGCAGGATGTACATTGGGCATATGGGAGTATTGGTTATTTTCCTACTTATAGTTTAGGGAGTTTTTATGCGGCGCAATTCTATCATCAGGCTACTAAAGATATTGATGGACTGGAAGCGCAAATACAAGCGGGTGATTCTTCTAAACTCTTGACTTGGTTGCAGCAAAACATTCATCAGTATGGACGCACTTATTCTGCACTGGAGCTTTGCGAACGTACGACAGCTGAGGCTTTGAACTTTGATTACTTTTATAAATATGCGGTGGAGAAATATTCGGGGATTTATGGGTTGTAGTTTGAACACAGAGGCACAGAAGCACGGAGGTTTTTTATTTTGGGTGCTTCCTTTTTATACTTTCATCAAGAGAGACCGAAGCTAAATTAGCTTGTTGTTGGTGATGCTAAATTTCTATGATTTTTGGTAAAATCGGCTATTGCTCGAAACTTTGCTTGTTTTGGTCTATAAAAATATTGCGATTGGATTAATTTCCGACAGATTTGGGGCTTTAGGGAGCAGGCAAAAAATAACCTACC
>CALGLY010000448.1 GCA_937959095.1 uncultured Saprospiraceae bacterium | reverse complement strand
CATATTATTTGTTGAATTATCGAGTTAAGCAATAAGCTAATTACTTACTGTTTTTGCTTCACAAAAGAATCTACTCCTCGTGCTATTAATTCTTTCTTCAAATCGCGCGCACTACCCATATCACTAAAGCGATTTACCAATACTACCGCATACGCACCTCTATTGAAACGTTCCACTCTTGTACTATTATAACCTAAATTCCGAATCTTCTGCGCTTGGCGTTCTGCATTTGCTTCATCCTTAAAGGAACCAGCCAATACCATATAATCCCCTGCTCGCACACTAGAACCATCACCACTACTTCTGCTTCCACCACCAGAGCTAGAAGGGCGCGTACTCACACTAGAAGTAGATGTATTGCTTGTGCTGGCATTACTTTCTTTGGGCTTTTCATTCAGAAAATCATACTCCAAATCCTCATCATTCATTGGCGTATTAGATGTATTGGAAGCTGTACTAGGGTCGCTAGTCGTGCTGCCTCCTTTTTTACCTTCTTCTTTATCTATATAGTAATCCTCTTTGTCGTTTTCGTCGTAGGTTTGGAGGTCATTGTAAAGCTCTGCAACATCTTCTTTGCCATTGTCTTTTACTTTACTTATTCCAATCCAAACTAAGAATGCTGCGGCTGCTATACAAATCGCGCCAATAATAATCGTAAAATAATCTAATCGTGCCATATATATTTTGAGTTAAAAACGAATTTAGTGAAAACTAGTATATTCAACAAAAATAATAGAAAACTATTAAAACCGAAATCCTAATGCGGTATGAATAGTCATATTTCTATCGTTATCAGCTCTTGTGAGTAGCTGGTTGTTCTCTCCTAAATTAGCTAAAGTCACATCTGCTGCGTTATTGGTAACGTCCATTAAGCCATATTCCACACGCACATTTAAAAATAACGCTTTGCCTAGATAAAAAGATGCACCACCTACAAGACCTAAGTCTGCGAGTTTATACAGATTATCTTCTGGTCCGCTTGTAAATTCATAATATGCGCCCAATTCCGAAGGGACTTCCACACGGTTTCCGTTGATAAAAATAGGCGAAACGGTGCCACCAAAAGTAGCAGCCTTATCTTTACCATAGATATGGAATAAATCAAAATCGAAGGTTTCTGAACCTATCGAGCTAGAGCTATAGGTCATTGTTCCATTTCCGAGCGAACCTAGTCGCAAGCTAGCATAAGCGCCGCCCATCAATTCAAATCTGCCAAATTTAGCGTAGCCCATCACAGGTAATTGTGCGTAGGAGGTAGAAACATTTAACGTCATATTACGCTTCCCGACTGTAGCAATCCGTAAACCAGCAGGCTGAAAAACAAAGTACGAATCGCCGTCATAAGCCGTGTCTTTTCCTTTTTGGGTATAGAGCAATTCGCTACGCAGTCCGAAATTATCCGTGAAGGCAACATCAAGCAAAAGCCCAATATGAAAACCTGTGGTATAGGATGTAACTTCACTAGCTTCATCTTCGCCCGTGAGTGTCGAAAAGTTCAAACCAGCTTTAAAACCATAAGCCAATTCCTGTGTATTTCCCAAGGTGCAAAGACAAAGGCACAAGAATAAGGATAAACAATACCGCATAATCTTTTGAATTGAGTAATAGACTTAAGAAAGTCTAATTTGTAAATGAAACGAATAGCAAATGTAATAGACTTTATGCTAAACTATTTTGTAAAGCAAGATAATATATACGATAAGGATTAATTTTTAGAAAAATTGGTTGGTTTTACGCACTTCTTCCTTAAGGAATAGCATTTTTTATAAATACGCTTGCGTTCTTTTCCCTGAACTTTTGTTACTTGTGGACATAGTAGTTACAAATGAAGAAAATCCGCAATATCGGCATCTTCGCACACGTAGATGCCGGCAAAACATCGCTGACTGAAAATATGCTCTTCCAAAGTGGCGCAACCAAAACCATAGGAAGCGTAGACGAAGGCACTACCAAAACCGACTCTTTGGAGGTAGAAAAACAACGTGGTATTTCGGTGCGTTCCTCTCTGACTTCCTTGTATTGGAAAGAGCATAAAATTAATCTCGTAGATACGCCTGGACACGTCGATTTTTCGGCAGATGTAGAGCGCGTATTGCAAGTGATAGATGCAGCAGTCTTAGTTGTTTCTGCGATTGATGGCGTGCAGTCGCATACCGATTCGATATGGCAAGCTTTGCGCGAACGGAATATTCCGGTCCTTATTTTTATAAATAAAATAGATCGTATTGGTGTAGATATTGAAGGCCTTTTAGCGAATATCGAGCAAGAATTGAGCGAACAATATGTTCCACTACAAACGGTGTTTGAAGAAGGAGAAGCGACGGTAAATGTGCAGTCTTTAGCACTTCAGGAATCAGAAGAGAACATTGAAAAAATAGCGAACCTCGATGATACAATTTTAGAACTCTTTTTAGAGGAACAACACATTCCTGACGCGCTTTTAGCCGCGTCTTTCCAAACACAAATCGAGGAAGCCAAGCTATTTCCAGTCTTATTTGGTTCGGCTAAGCTACACTTGGGTATTCCTGCCTTGCTTGATGCGATTGTAGCCTACTTTCCCGCGCCTAGTGGTAGTCCAGAGCATCCTTTTTCTGCTTTAATTTATAATATTTATCACGAACCCAAATTAGGCAAATTAGATTATATCCGCATTTTTGAAGGCAAGCTCAAAGTCCGCGAACTACTCCAAAACCATACGAAACAAAGCGAAGAAAAAGTCACTAAAGTTCGTATTGCTTTAGCAGGCGATTATCAAGACATAGAAGTAGCTGAGGCAGGCGATATCATAGCGATAAGCGGCTTGATGGAATCGAGTACAGGCGATATTTTGGGGCAGCCTTCGGCACAAATACCTGCTGCGGTGAGCCTAAATGCTTCGCTACTGACCGTGCAAGTAAAAGCAAAAGAGGATAAAAACTACGCCGAACTCGCCAAAGCCTTACAAATACTAGCAGTCGAAGATCCTGCGCTAGAATTTGAGTGGTATCGAGAAGATAGAGAATTGCATGTGAAGGTCATGGGCTGGATTCAGATAGAGGTATTAGAGCAGATTATTTTGCAGCGTTTCGGTATAGCTGCTACTTTTCAAGACCCGACCGTCGTTTATAAAGAAACGCCTTCGGGCAGCGGCTATGGCTTGGGGCATTACACCATGCCGAAACCTTGCTGGGCGATTGTCAATTTCCTAATAGAACCTGCTCCACGAGGAAGTGGTGTCCAGTATGAAAGCAAAATACGGACAAGCGATGTCCATCAAAAATATCAAAATGAGGTAGAACGCACCATTCCCAAAGCCCTGAAACAAGGCATAAAAGGCTGGGAAGTAACCGATATAAAAATCACTTTAGCCGAAGGCGAAGATCATCAAATGCACTCGCGCCCTGGCAATTTTGTATTGGCTACACCGATGGGTCTTATGAATGGCTTGAAAGACATCGGGACGACTTTTCTAGAGCCGATTGTCGCCTTCAAAATAACGGCAAGCGATGATTTATTAGGCAAAATAACCAGCGATATTATCCAAATGCGCGGGCAATTTGGTAGTCCTTCAATAGTTGATAATAAAATGACTTTGACGGGAATTGTACCACTTGCAAGCTCCTTAGATTTTCCGATTCGCTTGAGTTCGCTTTCGGGCGGCAAAGCGAAGTTATCTACCCGTTTTCATTCCTATGCGGCTTGCCCCGAGGAGTTGTGCAAAACGCGCCCGTTCAAAGGCATCAGTCCGCTAGATCGCTCCAAGTATATCCTGAAAATGCGAAAAGCA
>CALGLY010000447.1 GCA_937959095.1 uncultured Saprospiraceae bacterium | reverse complement strand
GTACCGTAGAACAATCCTTCTATTTTGTATTCGCCATCGCTATTAGTGATTGCAGTTTTCATGCCATTGGCATCTGTTCCGCCTTCTACATAGTCTATGCGCTCTACCTTCACACTTACGCCATCTACGCCTGTACCCAAGCGACTTGTTACACGACCCGAAATCGTACCGTCGGCTGGCAAAACATCTACGTGCAGCACACCTGATGATAAACGCGATTCCACTTGTTGGTTATCACAAGCACTTGCTACGGTTTTTCTAAATTCAGTCGTTTTATCTAGTGGTGGAATGCTATAATTCTGCCCTGTTGCGCCTTCAATTTCTCCCCAGGGAGTCCAAGATTGTCCATTTAGTTCGCGCTTTTCCCAAAAAATACGTGCAGGGCTAGGTGTTGCACTTGCATTTTCAAAAACTTCAAAAAAGCCAGGTGCGTTGCCACCTGCGATAGACACATTTAGCGTTTCGCCTGTCAGCAATATAGAACTGCTCGAAAAGTCGGCTGCGGTGAAGGCAATTTCGCCGATATTTAGTTCAGGCTGTGCAGGACGAATCGTTATGAAATCCGTTCCTATTTCATTGCCATATCCATCTTTTGCTAAGCGGAAGAAGTAAATAGTTTGATTTTCCATTGTGCCAGGCGGCGTGTATTCTTCGCTAGTTGCCCCAACGATAGGCTGCCAATTCGCACCATCCCATTTTTGCCATTGATAATCACCTGCACGCAATTCTCGACAAGGCGTACTAGCTGCTTGTGTAGAGGTGATTTTAGGAATGCGTGCGCCTTCGCATACTTCCGTTGCAGCCTCAATGCTACCTGCGGTAAGCAGATTGGTTTTTGTGCCATCTACACTCAGTCTGAAATTACCTCTATTGGAACTAAAGCCTTCTACTACTATTTTGTAGCTGCCTGGGCATAAATTTGTTCTGATTTCAGACTTAATCGTATTACTATTGGCATTATCATTCTGTGCAAGTACTTTGTTGTCATTGTCTAATAGATAAATTCGAGTATTAAAATTAGTGAAGCCATGATTGGTACTAATCAGCATCGCCATTGGGCTATCAATATTGAAGGAATAAAACACGTCAGGCGCAGGCGTGCCGTATTCGTCTGAGTTGTTGTAGGTATTGGTGTAGCTCAAATTTGTATTCAAACTACCATCCGAATTTACGATGGAATAGGTGCTATTATCGTGGGTTAGCGAACCACCGTCCGCTACTCGCCCGAAGGTTAGAGGTTGGTTGCGCGTATCGCCATTACTGTATCGAGAAATCGCTCCAAATCGCCAAGACGATTGGGTGTAATTGTAATCTTTATAGCCCCAAGCACTAGCTTTGGCAAAACTGCTAATGACGACTTCCTCCGAGACGCAACCTACTACTTCATCCACAATAGCATCCAAGAAATTATCTACTGCACAGTCTGTGCCGCCCAATCCACTCGGCACATTATTTTCATGTATCATCACACTAAAAGCGAGTTTCTCTGTATCGGATACGTTCTGGTTTTTCAGCAGTTCTTTGTTTGGATACAGCCATGTTCCGTGTTCCGCATCTTTTGCATAACACCATGTGCCTTGCAAGTAATTAAAATCCTCACAAGTGAGATTATAGCTGCCATTTCTTTGCCAAAACCATCGCCAAGCGGGTTCTTCTACATCGCCTTCACCATCGCTATCAATATTCCACTTTACGCGGTCTAGTTCGACGTAGTAGTTTATCAAATTGTCATTGGTGACTTGTGCATTTAGAGCAACATAGCCTGTTATTAGCAATAAAATCGTAATTAGAAATGAATGTCTCATACAGATGTACTTTAAGATAAAGTGCGATTAATTTCTGTTTCAAAATTAGCACGAAATTTGCTCGAATTTGCTGGAATGGTATCGGGCGGTAGTAGAAAATGTCATGAACGGTTCGTGGAGTGTCATGAACGGTTTTGAGGAATTAAAAAGACGCACCCTCCAAGAATGCGCCTGTACTCCTATTGCGTTACTTCACTTGTTCTAGTATTAGGTATCAGGTCTGTTTCCCAACAGGTAAATATTAAGTATTAGGTAGAAACACAGCCTACCTAATACTTGATACCTAATACCAAATTCCACAGCAATTTTAAAACGAAACCAAACTCCCCGACATAATCCCCAAATGATTGCGATGCCGCACCACCACATAAGCCTCATCGAAATCTAGCGCAGGGAAAAACAAAAAGGGTGCCTGATTCGCTCCAAGCACCTGACCATCTTGACGAAGTAGGCAGGATTGTCGCGCTCTTACGATACTGTTGTTGTTCGCATCGCGGAGTTCTACGATGACCCAATCCACTATATCCGTGCCGATGCCATTCTCTGCAACTGTACCAGAGCCATCAGGGGCAACGCTAGGTATCAGACCATTGGCTTGTAGGGTGGTGTTCATGGCAGGGAAAGCCGAGCTTTTGAGTGCGCCTTGTAGAAAGACCTTCGGATACAGTAATAGAAAATTTGGGAAATTCGCGTCAAACTCACAGCTTATATTCATGGTAAAGGAGCTTTCATCAGAAGAACCAAAACCATCTACGATAATACGGTAACTACCTGGGGAAAGCGTGGCGGTGATGCTTTCATTATTGGTACTTGGTAGTGAACTCGTGCCTACACAATTTATAATGTTCGCTTGTTCGTCCACTTGAACTAATAAAAGGTCTAGATTATCTGTTAGACCTGATAAAGTAATGGTATAATCTTCCCTTTCGAGTACTTCAAATTCATATACTTCATCCTTGCCATCGCCTCCCACAAAACTAGAACACGCACTGTAATCTATACCGCTGTAAGTATTATCATCTGTTCTGGTATCGCCAGATATGGTTTTCCCACAAGGAAAAGGAATCGGTATGCCTGCTGCACAATCTAGGCTCAAGCCAAAGGTGCCTCTCTTACTCATTGAACAATCTGGAGTACCATGCACGTAGATATAATAGGTTTGTCCATTTACGGTTGGGAAGGTGACTTGTGACTTTAAATTGGAGTCAGGTCCAGTACAGCCATCGGTATCAATGTCATCATTTTCTGCTACACATACAGGCGCGCTGCACGTACCTGTATAGATCGAAATTCGGCTGTCATATCTAGTATAAAAATAGTCGGTACTCACGATCACTTCTCTACCTGTGCCTACGAAGCTATAAAACACACCATGCCTATCTGCGGCTGGTACCAAAAACGGACAAGTGTTGTAGGCAGCTAGCACAGCAGGGGTATCATTACTCGTCATAGCATCGGTGGCAGCCTGTGTTTGTCCGAGTACAAAATCGCCACATTCCAAGGGGATAGCATTTTCGCATATATCATGCTCAGGCTGCATCTTGAGGATGAAGTTATCCATGATTATTCTATGTAAAGTATTATCTGGATTATCCCAACGTACGAACCATTTTATCTTGCGCGTACCCGCAGGTGCTACATTGGTGCCTGATACGGTGATATAGTCTCCATCTAGTTGGGTATCGGTAAAGTCAAAATTGAGGTGAACATTACCAATTTCAAAATCACTTGCATTTAAAAAAGTGATGAGTACATCCGCGGTATGCGTAGGGCGTGCCGTCATATCTGACATACGATAGTCGTAGGAATAGAAAAACGTTTTGCCACTTTGGTCTCCACCTAAATCTACAATTTGCGATATTTCGTCAATAGCACCTGAAAAAGTACGATCATTAAAAAAGTAACTTCCTTCCGAAGGTGCAGCCATTGGGTCGCCGAAACTCACTTGATTAGAACAAGCCACAAACCCATTAACTTCTGTCCAAGGAGCTACATTATGGACATTGATTGAACCTCCATTTGTTCCATATCCTGCTTCACCACTTGGGTTGCTGAGTAGGTTTTGGGCAGTGGCGTATTGGTAGCTGAAAAGGCTGATGAGGAAAATGTAAAAGATGCGTGTTTTCATGATATATTTTTTTTTGTATTGGGTAGAGGGATAAGGGTAGATGGTAGAGCGACATGAAAAATCCCCCTACTATATACCTTTTACCCTTTACCAAAATATTTCGTTTGAATAGCAAGACGTTTTGTTTTGCATACTTCAAAAATAAGGAAAAATGTAGTGGGAAATTGGATAATGGTATTGAGCGGTAGGAATGGGTGTCACGAACGGTTTATATCGTGTCATAAGTGTGTGTATAATAAATTGCACAATTGTTGAACTACGATTTATCTGCCAATTTCCCATTGGCTGATAAATTCCACGCAAAATTTATCGGCTTATGGGACTTGTCTGCCTTTGGCTGAAAAAAGCCGATAAAAAGTGCAATTTGTTATATACACGTAATAAGTGACTTATCAATAGCAAACGAAATATTCCTTATCTTTACGAGCAAGTCACATTCTGTACCGTTATTGAACAAAAATTGAGAACACTCATAAACATGAAAACATACGCGCTAGTACTGTTCGCGTTACTTTTTGCCTGTTGCCAAGTACAAGCACAGGCTTGGGTACGCGATAGTTTAGAGAAATTGGAAGCCGAAGTGCCTAGTGGTACGCTTGAAGAAATAGATGTATTGTTGGCTTGGTCTAGG
>CALGLY010000446.1 GCA_937959095.1 uncultured Saprospiraceae bacterium | reverse complement strand
AGGACAATATTAGGCGGATTGATGGTATCTTGTGCCGAAAGAGCAGCAAGAACAAAAAAGGCGATGAGCAAACTACTAAGCTGTTTCATCTTTGAAAGGTAGTAAATAATTAGAACGCAGAGACGCGGAGGCGCAGAGTTTTTTTTATATTTTCTCTGCTTCATGTAGACGAGCTACGTCTTTGCACTTGTACTATCTTTTTATTACTTCCTCTGGGATAGATTATTTGTTTGGCTTGAATTCTTATTCAAGCCGAACTACACGAGTAGTAACATTTTTTGTACATCAGTATAACAAATCCCCAAATCGCTGATTGAAGCCGCGAAGCCCTTGCAGCCCGCCTGTATGAATAGCGAGGATAGTCGTGCCTTTGGGGAAGTAATCTTGCTCTACCAAATCGAGGATGCCATAGAGCATTTTTCCTGTATAAATGGGTTCTAATGGAATATCTTGTGTGGCTTTGAAGTCATTAATAAAATCAATCAATGCAGGTTTAAATTTGGCATAGCCACCAAAATGATAGTCCGTATTGATACTCCAATTCGAGTACTGTTTATCTAATAAATTAGTGACTTCCTTTATCAAAAAATCGCCTTTCAGTGCTGAAAAACCGAGTACTTGCGCCTTGCCTTTCAAGCCCTGAATAAGTCCGCCGATAGTGCCGCCTGTGCCACAAGCGAGGGCGTAATAATCGGGCTGTTCATCGAATTGATTTTGTACTTCTTTTACTATTTCGGAGCAGCCTTTTAGAGCTAATGCATTCGTGCCACCTTCGGGAATGAAATAGAACTTTTCTTTACAAAGCAACTTTGCCAATGCCAAACGATCAGCTGTGCGATAGGTACTTCTATCCACAAAATGGAATTGCATCCCGTAGTCTTGTGCCAATTTCAAAGTAGGATTAAGCGGCTCTACGCGCTCTCCACGTAGAATACCAATCGTCCGAAAACCGAAGACTTTTCCTGCCGCCGCTGTGGCTGCGATATGATTAGAAAAGGCTCCTCCGAATGTAACAAGGGTTTGAAGTTGCTGCCTCCGTGCTGCTTGAAGATTATACTTTAGCTTACGCCACTTATTCCCTGCTATTTCAGGATGTATTTCATCGTCGCGCTTTACGAAAAGCCGAATGCCCTTGCTATCGAGCAAAGGCATTCGGATGATTTGTATGCGAGTAGGAGTTGTACTTGTATTTAAATTCTGCTTATGCATCTGTATCGTCGTACTTATCTCGATTTTTATATCGATCTGATTTGCCCCAAGAAAAGCCAAATTTAAGCTTTATTTCTCCGAAAAAGCCTGATAGGTTTTCATCACTAAGTCCTATTAGATCACTCCCATTTACATAGCGATAACCACCTGATGCACCTATTCTAAACCAACGTAGCACATTTACTTCGCCACCTATAGCTGGTTGCACAACCCATGCTTTATCATCTAGTCCATTAAATTGGGCTTTACCTGTACCTACAAGCAGTAAGAAATTTGGATGTATTAGTCGATGTGCAGCAGGTGCATACCCAAGTACTAAGCCGTTATAATCAAAATCAGGTTTCAAGATGTTCGCATCTAAATTCGGCAAATCTATAGTTGCACCACCCCAGCCTACAAAGTATTCTTTATTGAACTCAATGCCACCATAGCCACCTGCTACAGTCGTGCTTTCGCCATCGTAACTTGTAATACCAAGCGTTGGTCCACCCCAAGCTCCTGTGATACGTAGGTTTGTTTTATTCAAGATGGTTTCATCTCTTTGGGCATGAATACTAAGGATGGAGATAAGGGTAATCAACAAGGTAAATGTTAGTTGCTTCATTATAATTTTTAATTGATGAAAGCCAATATACAGCAATAGGAAAGGGTGTGCAAGTGGAGAGGTGATACTAACTTTTTTTTAGGAAAATGGGTGGGGATTTTAACAAATTCAAACGCAAATTCAAAATTGGACTTGACGTTTGCGTTTGAACTTGAAATTAGACTACGAAAGCGGCGCGTACTTCAACGTACTACAAATCAAGCCGCCCATGAGTGTTAGACAAATGAGCCAATAACCGACATGAATTAAGATATATTTCCAGCCTCTTCGCTCAAAAAGCGCATTGATAGCAATAAGTGGAAGGGCAAAAAATACCGTAACAATTCCACCATGCAAAGCACCATGTCCGAAGCTACGCCCAGTATGTCCATACTGCACCATGAGTTCATTAAACTGCTTCTGTGCGGCACTACCCGATTCAAAGATTTCGGGTGCCATCATCGAAAATGCACCACCTTGATGAATCACCATACTAGATAGAATGAACGCCATCATTACTGAAAAGAGGTAAGATAAGCCAAAGATGAGTGCCATATTGCCGCCTTCCAAATCCTTCTCTGAAAAGCCATTGGTTTTCATCCAAGCTCCTCCTACTACTTTGGGGTTGTAATAGACAAAACCGACTAGCATAGGGATAAGCCCTGCTACTAGAAACATATAAGCATTAGTTGGCATAACGACTGTTTTTGTTTTGTTTTAAAAAAATTTCGTCACTAAAATACACTTTTTGTTTGTTAATTTAAAATTAAAAACAAAAAAGTTTCAATATTTAATATTTCCCTAATTCCTGATTATGGTCTATTTCTAGCTCGCCCTCTTCCACTTTTTTCAGGTACTCTCACATTCAAGTAAATCGCTACAGGTGGTACAAATTCAAATACAAAACCTGTATTAAAACCTACTCCCACTCCAATAAGTAAGGCGGTTTCTATACCTATATTCATTTTGTCATTTAGCCCGTATTCCATACCCCAAGTAGGCCCAACTGCAAATTTTGCACCATCTTGATCCTTTGTTCCTAAAATATTAAGATCGCCAACCGAAACGGTAATATCAAAACTCGTGAGTAAGGCAAAGCGATCGTGCATCAATCGGCGTTTGCCCCAGCCGAAACGAACATTAAAATGGGCATTTTCTTCATCGTCATTAAACGCATCCGCTAAATCTACACCTATTGAACTACGGAAGAATTTGTTGTTTTTGTAGCGATGAAACTTCATCATATATGGGCCTGTAATCTTTGGATTACTTCTATTGAATGGAATAAGCATTGTCAATAAAGGAGTCATATTGAGTCCTATTTCTCGATAGTTTCCAGCAGGGAAAAAGTCTGATTCTGTCTGCCATTTTTGGGCTGCGAGTTGGCTTGTTAAGCAACAAATAAGAAGTAGTAATGTATATTTCATGGCTTAGAAACTAAAGTTGAAGTAAAGAGAATTAGGAATGATTGGATTTAATACAAAGGATTTTAGCGTTCGGTTTTCTATAGTTGCTCCACCAAATAAATCGGCTTTCCCTTGCCGATAAACCCCATAAATTGCTCCTTCGGTAGAGATATACATTTTTTCATTGAAGATATAAGCGATACCCAATATTGGTCCGCCGCCGCCACCAACTTCCCAGGTTTTAAAAAGAATAGGGTTGCTATTAGCGCGACTTTCTGTAGAATCCAAACTATACTGCACTATGAAATCTACACCCCAGTGCATTCGGAAGCGTTTTGTGATAGGCACCCGTCGCTCGAAGCCTAGGCGGATATTGTAATCCTGTTCTTTCGTCAGTAGAATCGTACTAAAATCTAGTGGAAGGCTGCTTTTAACTTTAAAGGTCGCTCCCATCCGAAAAAAGCGATTCTTCCTCCCTGTTTTCAGACTAATAATATAGGGATCAATGAGGGTTTCGCCACCACTATTGAAAAAGCCTGCTAAGGTGGTTGTTACATTCAGTCCCAATTCAGTGGTGCGCTTTTGTGCTAGTCCTTGCAGTGCGAAGCAACAGACACAAAGTAGACAGCATAGATAGGTTTTCATCTTGGTATGTTTTTGGTCTTTTGTGTTTTTTACTAAAGACCGATTGCTATTCTTGAATACTTTTTTATTCCATCAATATTACAATATGGAATGCAGAAAAGCAATGGTCTAGTATGGAAAAGTGGGATATTAACGATGTTGGAGTTCGTTTCAGAGATTTTATGTAGCTTCGAGGAAGTAACTTCTTAGAAAGAATCGATATTTTGTATCGTAGAAGTAAGTTTAAACCGAACTAATTGAAACAATAATGAAAAAATTAATCTGGGTAGCTGTTTTATTTTCTGCTTGCCAGTTATTAATTGCTCAATCCATTACGGATACCTTAAAAGTGGCATATACGCAAGCTCCTCCTTTCATTATTGAAGAAGGGGAATCGCTAGAGGGCATTAATGTTTGGCTTTGGAAGCAGGTGGCAAAGGAGTTAGAAATAGCGTATGAAATGCAACCAATGCCCTTTTCAGAAATGCTAACGGCCATAGAAGCAGGAACTATTGACATCAGCATCAACCCGCTAACCATAACAAGTGAACGAAGTAAGAGAATGAATTTTACGCATTCTTATTATGCTTCCAACTCTACTGTAGTGGTGTATGAATCTTCTTATTCGCAAAAAATTGCTCAAACTTTTCAATCCATTTTCAACCTCAATTTTTTGCGGGCTTTCTTTATACTCTTGGCTCTGATTTTCATATTCGGACTAGGCATTTGGTATTTTGAAAACCGCGTAAACCCTAATGAATTTCGCCCAGGCTGGAAAGGACTTTGGGATGGCTTATGGTGGTCGGTCGTTACGATGACCACGGTGGGCTATGGCGATAAATCCCCTAAAAGCAGAGGCGGCAAAATGATTGCCTTGATTTGGATGTTTAGTGGGCTTTTATTCATTTCTGGACTTACTGCAAGTGTTGCCTCCATGCTGACGGTTAATGAGTTGAAATCAAGTTATGAAAGTTTCAATGAGTTCAAGGAATATGCTGTAGGTTGTATTAAAAATTCTAGCACAAATGAATTTCTAGAGGAAAGTTTTTTTAATGATATTCAAGTCTATGAAAGTGTAGGGAGTGGATTGGATGATTTAACGGAGCATAAAATTGAGGCGTTTTTGTATGATGAACCCATTCTAAAATATCGACTTAATCAAGATATCGCGTATCAAGATCTTCGCATTCTGCCTATGAAATTTGACCTCCAATTTTATGCTTT
>CALGLY010000445.1 GCA_937959095.1 uncultured Saprospiraceae bacterium | reverse complement strand
ACATCAAGTTTGCTTTGTTTGATGCTTTTTTTGTCTAATCATCAAACTTTTGCCCAACAAGCCAAACTATTCTATGCCATGGATCAATTCCCTACTGAAGGAGCTTCCACACTCGTAGATTTAGCATCTAGTATGCCTGCTAAATGTGCTAATACCACTACGAATGGCATTCCTGAATTTGTAAGGGGCAAAGGTGATTATTCCCTCTCTGCTTGGGATTTTGCAAATACCGATGCATCTATACAAGTAGCTCCTAATGCCATTACAGCCACCTTGGGAGACATTAGTGCAACTACAGGTTTTAGTATTGGTTTTTGGGTCAATTTGGACTACGTAGAGGCAAATCATGTATTCAGTAGAATAGCTGGTTTAGGAAGTGTTTTTGATATTATGACATCAGGGGATAAAATTACTTTCCGCTTTAAAGGTTCAGATTACTCCATAGCAACCGTTCCAGTAGATGGAGCACTGGATGGTACTTGGCAGCATTTAGTCGTAAGTTTAGATTATACGAGTACCGCGAACAATTTAGTGATTTACCAAAATGGTATCGCTACACATACTGCGAGTTATAATGTGAGTGCTGCTTTCAATTCTACTACAGCATCATTGTATATAGGTGCAGATGGACTTTCTGGTGGTTATCCTTTCCATGGCAAAGTGGATGATTTTATTGTATTTGATGAGGCAATAAATGTGGCTACAGTTCAAAATTTATATCAAAACGGCGGCTATCAATTCTGTGGTACGGATGGTTATCCTACTAAGAAAGTAGGTGGCTATGATTACAATTGGGCAAACTACACTACCGACCCTTATGACGGAATAGGAGAGCGTATCATTACTCCTGATTATACAGGCGCGCGCGAAATATATCATACTCCTCCTACTGGGATTCATCCAAGGGTATATTTTAGTCCTGAAGAAGTATTCGATTTGCGTGATCGTATGGATAATCTGAAAAGTGGTAAATCAGTTATGCGACAAGCGCATGCTTATACCACACTGATGATAAGAGAGACATATGATATTAATGCACCGTATGCTCGAGATGACTTTGGAGAACGCTTAATTAGTAATACGGGTTATTGGAACAATCGTCCAGCTTATGAATTCCTCTTAGAAGGAGACCCTGCTGATTTTTTTAATAATTTAAATACTCAAAGATCTTATTTACTTGGACAAGTATGTGTAATGGAAGCCCTAGAGTGTTTGATTAATAAAGGTGGATATGACCCTGATACTGGTTTTAACTATGACGACCGTGCTAGGGATTTAGCACTTATACAAACGAAGTGGGCACAGGTTGCATTAGACAATCCTGGCATAATTAATGAAGTTGATTGGCAGTGGTTTCCTGGCCCTCATCAGGGACTAATATATGATATCAACTATCACATGATGACCGATGAGCAACGAGATATTGTACGCCAAGCAATCGCTCAAGTAACCCCTGACGAACCTATTTTTGGTAAAGGATTAAGTTGTTATTCTACTACGAGCAACTGGAGTACCCTCAATTCTTTTGAAATTATCCCTAACCTCGCCATAGAAGGAGAAACAGGTTATAAGCCCAACCTAACCCATGATTGGATGCGTATACTGCATAATTTTATTGCCTATGGTTGGTATGATTCAGGGGCTTGTTTTGAAGCACTTGGCAAAAATCAACAATTTGCAGCCACTTTGACGGCTTTTGCACGTATGGGCTACAGCTTGGTTGGGTATCCTAGTGTTCGTGCCTACGGTATGAAATATCTACCTGCCATTATGCAACCATTTGGGCATAGTTTTACAGATTATGATCTCCTAGCAGGAAGTGGATTTGAAGCGGAACAGGGAGGCTATAAATTTAATGTGTCGGATGCTATTGGTATGAAATGGCTTTACCCTGATAATCCTCAAACGGACTTTGTTTGGCGCAACTATATCAGTAGCTGGAAATATGTCGGTACTCAGTATTGGCAAAGTATAAGTTCCACAGGTTATGTCTATCAGCAGGTACTTCCTGGTAATAACTACTATTGTTACATGCCCGTAGCGATAATCTTTGCACAAGATTATGATGAACGTGATTTTGATGTGGTGGCAGAGGATGCCGTGGTGGATGATTATTTTGCTGGTGATAGAGGATTAGCCATCATGCGTAGTGGAAAAGACAGTTTATCCTTACAAACTCAATTTCATTGTCGGCAAAATTACGGTGGTCATACCTTTGCTGATAGAAATGACTTTACATTAAGTGGACTAGGACGCATTTGGGTACGAAAAACCTTCGGCGCAGGTGCATCAGTTGATAACTATTTTCACTCAAGTGTATTGGTAGATGATATTTCTATGCATGATGGCGTAGAGGATATAAGACTTGGAGGAAATTGTCGAATACCTGCCAAAATAATAGATTATCAGAGCGGTAATGATATGAGTTGTGTAACAGGCGATGCTACCTTTACTTACACTTGGGAATTTGCAGCGAGTGATTCCTATGGACCAGGAGAAGAACACCCATGGATAGGATTCAATGGCTGGGAAACTGTTACAGAAAGTTGGAATGATTTTATGTACGAGCCACATCCCGAAGCAATTTATAATACCTCTTATTATGATTTTCCGAATTGGCGATACCCTGATAAACTGGGAAGATATCTAAAACGCCCTTTTAATCCAATGGAACGAGTGGTTCGCACTGCTGCCATGGTACGTGGCAATAACCCATTTATGCTCATTGTAGATGATATTGAAAAAGATGATAATGTTCACAATTACAAATGGGCTACTCAGATTGCCAATGATTTGACAATAGAAAGTACAGATGTAAATT
>CALGLY010000444.1 GCA_937959095.1 uncultured Saprospiraceae bacterium | reverse complement strand
CCTATTTAACTTGCCTCATTTCTGCTGTCTTGAATAGAGATAGATTATTTGAAATAAGTAAATACTCGGACATAATTAACTTAAAATTTTATGTTGGACTCTTTTTAAATGATCCTTAGGCAATCTCCAAAACTAAATTAGACATTTTATACTTGTACGTTGCCTAACGTACTGATTTTTGTTTTCATTCCATTTTTAGGAGAAAGCCCTTTGCGTGGTATTTTTTTTTTATTTCAAACTGAAAAAAGTATATTGCAAATTCATATTTGTTCCTCCACTGTTTTTACATTTCATCTAGTAGAAATTTAGCCACGCCAACAATTAGGTAATTCGCTCACTTAAATGCAAAATAAATGCAAATACAAACTGTACGCATCGTCCTACTTTTGTTTAGTTTCTCTATACTATTTACAATGAATACCTGGGGACAAAATTCTAAATATGATAATGCAGTAGAAGCCCCTTATAGAGGTATTCCTACAGATGAATGGGCCGTTCGAGTAGCACCTAATACTAACATTCAGCGGTTAAGTAGCTCCTTGACAGCGAGCGAAAAAGGAAGAATTGAAATTTTAAAGGACATATACATCCTGAAATTTGATTTAGGAAATAATTCTATTCGAGAAATAGAACAAAATTTAGGAGAAACCTCTGAAGTACTTTGGTTCGAGAGACAATATGCAAAGCAGCGTGCACATCGCTTGCCCAATGACCGTTACTTGAACGAACAATGGCATTTACAGAATACAGGACAATCTGGAGCGACCGTAGGTGAAGATATTAATGTTGGAGTTGTTTGGGATTGCTATGGAATTACAGGTAGTGATGTACAAATTGCTATTGTAGATGATGGATTACAATATACACATCCTGATTTGAGTCCGAATTATGTAGCAGCAGATAGTTATGATTTTAATGACGGCGATGCCGATCCAGCCCCTCTAAACACAAATAGGCACGGAACAGCTTGTGCTGGTGTAGCCGCAGCCAAGGGTAATAATAATAGAGGTGTAGCAGGTGCTGCTTATGATGCTAACTTATCGGGTATTCGTCTGATAGCAGGAATTGTGACAGATGCTACAGAAGCCAATGCCTTGAGTTTTCGGAACAAAGCTACTACTCCAGGTGAAAACTGGATATATAGCAATAGCTGGGGACCAGATGATGCAGCACAGTGGTATGAAGACGCAGGCCCTTTGGTAGAAAGTGCTTTACAAACATTAGCACAACAAGGCATGATGTATGTTTGGGCAGGAGGCAATGGACTTACAGGAAATGACAATGTAAATTATGATGGTTACACCAATTCTATTTATACAATTGCTGTAGGAGCACATAATTCGACTGGCGTACAATCTAATTATAGCGAACCTGGTGCATGTCTACTTATAAGTATGCCAAGCAATGGTGGACTCGGAATCACTACCACCGATTTATTAGGCACGGCCGGCTATAATAGTGGACCATCTGGGGATAATGATTATACCGCTGTTTTTGGAGGCACTTCATCAGCTTGCCCTTTGGCGGCCGGCATGGTGGCTTTGATCTTGGAAGCAAATCCTACACTTAGTTGGCGCGATATGCAATACTTGCTTGCTAACTCAGCAGAGGTAATCGATGCTACTGATGCAGATTGGACGACTAATGGGGCAGTTCCAGCACACAATATCAATCATAAATATGGTTTTGGGCGCGTGAATGCTAAAGACGCTATAAAGTGGGCTTGGCGTTGGACAAATGTTCCTGCAAAAACTACTTTTAGTTCAGGTACTTTAGCTGTCAATCAGCCAATTCCTGATGGCATCGCTACAGGGGTAGGAAATTATGGAAGTACTATTTCTGATACCTATAATGTAACTCAAGATATAATTCTAGAACATGTAGAAGTAAAATTCAAATCATCTGACCACACCTTTAGAGGAGATATTCGAGTACGCTTGACTTCTCCTGATGGTACAGAAAGTATTCTTTCTGAATCGCATGCAGGTGATGCTACAGATGGGTTGGATTGGACTTTTATGTCAGTGCGGCATTGGGGCGAATCTTCACTAGGAAATTGGACGGTTACAGTAGATGATGGTTATTTGCAAGATACAGGAACATTTGAGGAATGGGAATTGATATTGCATGGTGTACCTACGACAGATTATTGTGGAGATATGAGCATACCAAATATAATAACTGCAAGTAATGTATCTTCCACCACAGCTACGATGAATTGGACGGCAATAGGCGCAACTTCTTACGAATTACAATATCGCGAATTTGGCACTACAGCTTGGTTAAATACTTCTACAAGTACCAATACACTTGCCCTAACAGGACTCACTGCTTGTCAAGATTACGAAGTACGTATCCGTTCGGTCTGCTCCAATGGTAATAAAACGCATTATTCAGAAAGTTTTTACTTTTCTACAGAAGATATCCTTCTAGGTAATACGACCTTTGAAAATAATATGGGACTATCAGGCTGGACAGTAAGTTCTAGCAACCTATTTTGTACCTATGAGACTTGTGGAGGCTATTGTGCTAATACGGGGGAACACTTCATCCAATTTGGACAAAATACAGGTATTGAATACATAGAGCGTAACTTGACGTTTCCAGTATGTAGCAGTGCAGAGTTGACTTTTCTATTTAGTGCACCTCATTGTTTTCGGTCATCTTCCAGCAATATTACACTTTATATAGATGGTACATCTGTGTGGACACAAAATTGGACTTATAATGCTTGCAATTCTAATACTTACGCTTCTTTTAGTATCAATTTAAGTGCTTATGCAGATGGAAGCACCCACACCATTCGCTTCGAGAGCGATGCTAAT